>DATEUS010000372.1:0-13076 GCA_035282985.1 Candidatus Acidiferrales bacterium | reverse complement strand
CCGATCCATCCGAACGTTTCCATTTCAGCAAATGCCTTCCACATCCCGATCAGGCCTACCCCGCCGCCGGTGGGATAGAAAATCGCATCCGGCAGGCGGCCGCCCAGTTGCTCGTAAAGCTCATAGCCCATCGTTTTCTTGCCTTCGATGCGATAGGGTTCCTTTAGGGTCGAGACGTCGAACCACCCCTCACGGTCTTTGCGCTCCGCCAGCAGTCGAGCACAGTCGCCAATCAGGCCATCCACCAAAGTAAGATGAGCGCCATGGGCTTCACATTCCAGGCGATTGGCCCGCGGCGCATCCTTGGGCATGAAGATGTGGGCTTCCAAACCCGCTCGACTCGCATAAGCGGCCAGAGCGCCACCGGCGTTGCCGGCTGTGGGGATGGCCAGCCGGCGAGCCCCCAGCGCCCGCGCTTGCGAAACCGCTACAGCCAGGCCGCGTGCCTTGAATGATCCGGTCGGGTTGAAAGATTCATCCTTGAGGTAGAGCTGTGAGCAGCCCAGCTCCTCTCCGAGGCGTTCCAGTCGCAGCAAGGGCGTGCCGCCCTCGCCGAGCGTGACCGCCTCGGAGGCTTTTCCGGGGAGCACTTCGGCATACCGCCAGAGCGTATGTACACGCCCTGCCAGGTTTTCTACCCTCAGCGTGCGCGCAGCAGTGGCGAGATCATAGCGGGCCAGCAAGGGGCCACCGCAAGTGCAGAGGTTCTGGAGTTTGTGGATCGAATGGATGGCGCGGCAGCGCGAGCATTCGAGGTGTGTCAGCGTGGAATCCATACGGGCAGCCGGAGGCAGTGCAGTCTAGCAAAGCGCCTGCGTGCAGGACAAGCTGCGGCCGTCTGCATGCTAGAATGGCCCTTCAAACCATGCCGCCTCCCATCCGCCTTCTAGCTATCGATATCGACGGCACCTTGCTCAACAGCCAATTCGAACTCTCTGAAGCCAACCGCGCCGCGGTGGTGGCGGCGCACCATCGTGGCACCGAGGTGGTTCTGGTCACCGGCCGGCGTTTCTCCTTCGCCCGGCGCATCGCCGCCCAGTTTCAGCTGGAGCTGACGATCATTGCCAGCAACGGGGCTCTGGTGAAGTCGGCGCAAGGGGCTACCCTGGCCCGGCAGCTCCTCCCTCGTCAGCAGGCCCGTGCCGTGCTGGCCGCCGCCGGCACTTACCGAGATAACGCCGTGCTTCTGTTTGACCGGGAAGCCCTGGGGCAGATCGTGGCCGAGCGGCTTGACCTGACCCACACGCCAGTGGAGCGCTATGTCGAGCGCAATCGCCAGTACCTGCAGCAGGTGAATCGCCTGGAAGACGCGCTCACCGACGACCCCATCCAGGTGCTCTTCATGGGCGGGGTCCAGCCCATGCGCGACCTGTACCAGCGACTGCGCGTGGCGCCCTTCGTCAGCACGATTACAGTAGCGCGCACCGAATACGTCGAGCGCGATCTGACGCTGCTGGACGTCCTCGACCACGGCTGCAACAAGGGGGCCGCCCTGGCCCGTTGGGCAGCCAGTCGCGGCATCACCGCCGAAGAAACCATGGCCATCGGGGATAACTGGAACGATTGGGAGATGCTGGAGTTCGCCGGCCTGCCGGTGCTGATGGCCAACAGCGCCGAAGAGCTGAAGCAGAAAGGTTGGGCGGTGACGAGCAGCAACGATGAGAGCGGCGTGGCCGCCGCCATCGAGAAATACGTCCTGTCAGGTCCAGCGGGCTAGCTGGGAGGCTTGGAATCGGACGGTGGATTGGTCTGCGGTTGGCCGGGCACAACCGGCCGGTTGCCTAGGGCTTCCTTTACCGGGTCGTAGATGAATTCCCACTGATGATAGGAGTCGTAGCTCTCGTACAACCGGATGGAGCGCGCCGTGCTCGTGCTGGCCACGCCAGCGATGGGGTAGGGACTCGACCCGCTCGAGCTCGGGGCAGACGAAGCCGACCCGCTGCTGCCACTCTGCGGAGGGGAGGTTGACCCGCTTCCCCCGCTGGAGGGCTGCTGGCCTTGTCCCGGGGCGGTTGACCCGGCGGCGGGCTGACCAAGCGGCTTGCGCTCGTGCACCGAGCCGATCAGTTCCCCCATCGGCCCGACACGGATCAGACGCCACTCCCCCGACCGCGTCATCGGGTCTGGGAATTCCTGGCGCAGGAAGGCGCGCTCGTTGGTCTCCAGCAGGTCCTCGATCTTCATCGGGTAGCGGCCGAATGTCTTGTAGTAGCGGCCGATGGCCCGCTTGTACTGCTCACCGCGGAAGATCAGCTCTTCTTCCTTCTCCCGCTGCCCCTGGGTCAAGAGCCGCGGCACGGCGACCGAGAGGCCAATCAACACCAGCGCCGCCAGCAACAGAATGACGATGAGCGCGTAGCCGGACTGGCGAGGCTTCATGTCAAGGCTGCTCCAGCGGCAAGACCCAACGCCGGTTCCGGGTCATGTCTTCCACTTCCACACTTGCGCTTTGGATCCGCAGCACGCGGTAGCGACGAAGAACCACGTCGCCCTCTCTGACCACGAAGATATCCTCTCCATCGGTCAGGAGGGCGCGGGCCTGGCCCGCCGCGCCACCCTCGGCCAAGCCGAAAAACCGCAGCGAGGGCCGCGGTTCCGGCGGTGGCGGCGGTGGAGCGGACTGCTCCACTTCTGGTTTTTCCACCCGGCGGGGCGCGGCCTGGACTCGGCCGTACTCAAAAACGTTACGCCCGATATCAGCGGCAGCGACGCGGTTCGAGGGCTCTAGTCGCTCCAGTTGAAGCCGTGCATCCGGAATCGGTGCCTCCGCCCGGGATCTGCCCTTTGCCTTCGGACTGGCAACCTCCGCGGTGACACCGCCAGGGGTCGGCCCCGACGATCGAAATACGTTCACCGCCACCAGGATGGCTACCAGCGCCAACAACCCGGCGAGTTTCTTCCACTCTTTCATGCCGCGCCTCGCCGAAAGTAAGTCGCCAGCTTCAGCTCCAACCGCAATTCACTGCCCCGGGCTCCTACTACGGCCAACTCACTAATCAGGTAGAAATGAGGGGACTTTTCCAGCTCCTCCAGGTAGCGAAGCAGGCTGGGATAGAGGCCCTCCAGGGTGGCGCTCACTTCCACGCGGAGCAGATCTGCCTGCTGCTCATCCACCCGGGTCTGGTAGGAGACCGCTTCCAAACTGATTCCGGCCTGGTTGGCCGCTTCCTGAAGGTCGGCAGCCACCTGGGAAAATCCGGCCTGCTCGCCCGGCAGGCACTCGGTGGTGAAGGCATCCAGCTTCGGCCGCAAGTGCGGAACCTGTTCACGCACCCGCTGCAAGCGGCTCACTTCAGCTCCCCGCTCGGCTACCTCTCGCTCCAACGCTGCCAACTGAGCCCTGGCCAGCTCCGGGGCCATTGGCGGCCGCTGCACCCAGCCGAAGTAGACGCCGGCATCGAGCACCAACAACACGACCAAGGCGGTGTAGACCCAGCGGCGGTAGGCGTACCAGCGGCTCATCCCTCTCTACTCCTGCACATAGACGACGGTCACTTCCGCGGTCATCTGGTCGCGGCCGGCGCCGCTGCCGCGCCTCTGCCCGAGCAGCATCACGTCGCGAAATTTCTCTCCCTCTTCCAGCGCCCGCAGGAACTCGATCACCGCCGCGCCCGATGCCCCGCCCACCCGCAACTCCACCAGCAGGTGCCCGTCCTCGCGCAGCGAAGGCGAGAGAGAAAGAATTCGCACCTGCGGCGGCAGCCGCTGCTGCAAATCAAAGAACAGTTCGGTCCAGGAGAGCCCCTTCTCCCGAATCAACTGGTTCAGGAAACGCGTCCGCTCCAGCAGCTGCTGGGTGGCGGGCGCCCGCAGCTCACTCTCCAGACTTCCCTGCGCTGCAATCAACCGGACCCGCTCGCTGTCCAGCCCGTGCAACCGAGCCACGGTAGTGGTGCGCTCCCGCCAGACGGTGACCCCCACAACCAGCACGAGCAGCGTCAGCAGCAGCGCCGCCCCGCCCAACACGACGGTGGTGACGACAAAGGGCCGGCCGTTGACAAAAGGCCTGGTGGCTAGATTGACGGGAGCCTTCATTCCGTTTCCCCGCGCACCCAGCCCAGCAAAGGAAGCAGGCGGTGATCGGGATTCAGGCCGACACCGGCGGACGAAGGAAGGTCGAAGGCGCTCGCGGCGATGTCCCTGGCTATGCACCCAGTCTCGCGCTCAAACTGCCGCAGCAAGTCGGCCTGTACCTCGTCCAGGCCGGCCAGCGCGATCTCCGCCACCGGCTGATTCCACTGGTCTTGGAAATAAACAACCGCTGGATAAATCTTGTCGAACAGCACGTCCCCCACTGCCCTGGGCTCGCGAGTGGTCATGGGGAGACTGCGGAACAACCGGATGGCGTCGTGGTGAACAATGGCCAGACTCAACGAACTGTGGTCTCGTTTCACCAACAACTGCGGAGCTGTCTTGCCGGGGTCCAGACAATCGAGAGTGGCCAGGGTGGAAAGCGTCACCCAGCCCGGCTGAACCCCCAAGCGTCCCAGGCAATCCTCGTACTGCCGCAGCAGGCTGCGCAGGCACACCACCGCCATCACCTCGTGGGCGGTGCCCCGTCCTGGCTGGACTTTGTAGGAAAGCACAGCCTGGCTGACGTCAAAGGGGAGGTCTTTCTTCAGACGCCAGCGCAGCAGCCCGTCGGCCTCTTCGGCGCGCGCAGGGAGATGCTCCAGCTCCAGCAGCGCGATCCGGGCCACCAAGTCGGGTACGAGCAACACGCAGCGGCGCTGCGTGTTTCCCACCAACTCCAACGCCTGTTTCAGGGCTTCCTGCACCGCGCCGGCATCGAGAATGTTGTCCGCCAGCGGTGCCGGGCGCACCGCCTCCAGCGGCAACGGCTGCAAAGCCCAGGTTTCAATGCGGCCCTTCTGGTAACGCGCCGCAGTGACGTAGTCGGCGGCGATCTCGCACACCAGCTCCACCTCAACCGGAGCGCGGAACCAGCGGCGCAGGTGATGGACGAAGCTTGCGGAGGGCATCAGGGATTATACGGTCTCGATGAAGGTAACCTTGTTCAATTCACGCAGGGTGGTCAGGCCGCTGCGGACCTTCTCCAGCCCGGCCTCGCGCAAGAAAGTCATCCCTTCTTCGCGCGCGGCCCGCTTGATTTCCGAGGTGGGCTTCTTGGCCACAATCATCTCGCGAATGCGGTCGCTGAGGTCGATTAGCTCGCAGATGGCGGTGCGGCCACGAAAACCGGTGCCGTGGCACTCGATGCACCCCACGCCCTCGTAGAACGGAACCTCCTTCCACTCGTGCTGGGCCAGCCCCGACTCTTCCAGGACTTCAGCGGCGTAGTGCACCTGCCGCTTGCAGTTCTCACAAATGAGCCGGACCAGGCGCTGGGCCAGGATGCAGTTCAGAGCGGAGACGAAGTTGTAAGCCTCCACCCCCATGTTGAGGAAGCGGCCGATGACGTCCACTACGTTGTTGGCGTGCACGGTGGTGAACACCAGGTGGCCGGTGAGGGCCGACTGGATAGCGATCTGGGCGGTTTCCAGGTCGCGGATCTCCCCCACCATGATCTTGTCGGGGTCATGCCGCAGGATGGAGCGCAGGCCGCGGGCAAAGGTCAGTCCCTTGCGCTCATTCACCTGGATCTGGGTGACGCCGCGAATCTGGTACTCGACCGGGTCTTCGATGGTGATAATCTTGTCTTCATCCGACTTGATTTCCGACAGGCCAGCATAGAGCGTGGTGGTCTTGCCGCTGCCGGTGGGTCCCGTCACCAGGATCATCCCATAGGGCTCGCGGATGTAGCGGCGGAACTTGGTCAATTCTGCCCCCGAAAAGCCCACCACATCCAGGTTCAGATGGCGGAACTTCTCGCTGAGCGATTCTTTGTCGAGGATGCGCAGCACCGCATCTTCGCCGTGGATCGAGGGCATGATGGAAACGCGGAAGTCGATGGAGCGAGCCTTGTAGTGAACGCGGAAGCGCCCGTCCTGAGGGACACGGCGCTCGGCAATGTCGAGTTCCGACATCACCTTGATGCGGGAAATGATGGCCGAGTGCCACTCCTTGGCCAGCGGCGGCATAGCCGGATGCAACACGCCGTCAATGCGGTATTTGACCGCCACCTCGTTGTCGCGGGTTTCGATGTGGATGTCGCTGGCGCGGCGCTCGAGCGCGTTCAGTAATGTGCTTTCCACCAAGCGGATGACCGGGCTGCCTTCGGTCTCGCGGGTCAGCCGCTCGACCGAGATGGCTTCTTCCCCCTCTTCGGTTTCCCGGACCACGTCGAGGCGGAAGCCTTCGGTGACTTCCTCCAGCACCCGCTGGGTCTGCTCGCTCTTCTTCAGGATGTCTGCGATCTGATCCTGGGTGGCGACCTTGACCACTACGTTCTTCCCCAGCCGCACCGCCAGCTCGTCGGCCACGTAGAACTGGCTGGGGTCGGCCATGGCCACGATCAGGGTGCCGTCGCTGGCCTCCAGGGGAATGAAGTGGTAGCGGAACATCAAGTCCACCGGAATCAGGCGGAAGAGGTCGGAGTCGATGCGCTGGCGGGCGAGGTCCACGAACTCGCAGCGGTACCGCGCCGCCAACTGCCGCGCGCGCTCGACTTCGTTGGGCGTGCCGGGGGACGCCGGGTTGGTCAGTTCGTCAGCCATCGTTCGCCTACCATCTTACCTCACAACCGAGCCGATTGAGAAAATCGGCAGATAGAGAGCCACCAGAATCACCAGAATGATGCCCCCCATCACCACCAGCAGCAGGGGCTCGACCAGGGCCAGCAGGGTCGTCAGCCGTGTGTTCAGGTCCTCTTCGTAGAACTCGGCCACGCTGTTCAGCATCTGCGGCAGCGCCCCGGTACTTTCCCCGACCTCAATCATCTCGATCACCAAATCGGGCACAATCCCCGTGCGCGCCAGGGCGGCGTGCAGGCTCTGCCCTTCGCTTACCCGAACAGAGGCGGCGGCGATGCTGGAGCGAAGCACCGGACTGCCCATCGCGCCGGCGGACACCTCCAGTGACGGTACGAGAGGAATGCCGCCGGCCAGCAGCGTGCTCAGAGTACGGGTGAACTGCGCCAGCCGAAACTTCAGGATAATGTCGCCGACCAATGGGACCTTCATCCGGGCACGGTCGAGCGTCTGGGCCCCGCCCTCGGTACGGCCGACAAGAACCAATACGACCGCCACCACCGCAACTATCAAAAGCAGGACAAGCAGCGAAGCGCGGAGATTCAAGGCCACCGTCACCACCGCCACCGTCAGCGCCGGCAGCGACACATTCATCTCCGAATACAACTCAGCAAAGCGCGGGATGACGAACAGGGTCACGTAAGAGAGGACGCCGGCAGCCACCACCACAAGGAGCGCGGGGTAGACCAGCGCCGTCAGCAACCGCCGCCGCACCGTCCCGGTGACGCGCTGGTAGGCGATGTACTGTTCCAGCACACCCGCCAGGTTGCCGCTGCGTTCCCCGGCCAGCAGCGAGGAGATGTACACTTCCGGGAAAAGCCCCTGGGCCCGGAAGCCCTCGGAGAGCGAGGCGCCCCCGCGGACACGCTCGCGAATGTCGTTGAGGACCATCCGCAAACCCGGGCGCGTGGAGCGGTCGGCCAGCAATTCGACCGCCCGCAGAATCGGGAGGCCGGCACGGATGAGGGTGACAAACTGCTGGTTGAAAAGAAAGAAATCCGAAGCCGAGAAACGCGGCCGCGTGCGGCTGGGCCAGCGCAGGGCCAGGCTGGGGAGGGAGCGGCCGCGAACCGAGTAGATATGCAGGCCTTTTTCGGTCAGCCGCTGCCGCACCTCGGCCTCCGAGTTGGCCGTCTCCATCTGGGTAAAGCTCTTGCCGCTGGCGTCGGCCACCCGGCAAAGAAACTCAGCCATCCGCTCCTCGCCTCCGAAAGGAAAATAAGTCTAGCACCGCCGCTGGGGAAAGGAAAATGCCGGCTGGCGGGGCGTCAGAAGGATTCCTCATCCAGCCAGACGGTTCCGGGTGAAACCTGCAGGCGAAACAGCTCCGGGGAGAGGGGGTGCTGTTCGCGCCACTGGCGAAAGTGGAATTCCATCAGGCTGCCGTCGGACTGGCGGATCTCGATGCGCAGCAACTGGTAGCGGTCATTGAGGTCGAGCCACACCTCGTGGAACCCCTGCTGGTCGGATTTCGCCTGGGCGCGCAATTGCCAGCGGGCCGGGGTCCCCAGTTGATGCACGCGCACCAACTGGATGGGGTCGAAAATGCGGCTGAGGTCGACTCGACCCAGGAGCAGGGCGAAAGCGGCTTGCCATTGCGGCGTCTTCTTCATTGACTGGCGGCGCACCTGCGCCTCTGCGCGGGAATAGAGGTAGGCGTACTCGCCGTCGGTGAGGAAGAACTTCCCGTCGGGTGAGGTGTAATCCCAGCGCATGCGCCCCGGCTTGAGGAAATAGACGTGTCCGGACTCGACCACGGTATTGGCCCCTAGGGTGTAGCGCTGTACGAAATCTGCCTCCAGTGTACGCACGTTGTTGTAATGCTGCTCAAGGGCTCGCACCACGGCTTTGACATCAGGCTCGTCGGCGGCTGCGGGAAGAGCAGCGAAGAGCAAGAGGGCAAACAAAAGCGGGCGCCTGCTCATTCCCGGCGTCCCAGGGTGGAGGTGATAATAGGGCTTTGCGGATCGAGCAAGACCCGCCCGTCGGGTGCAATCCGATAGGGATTCCCCAGCGGGTCGAGGGGCTGCCCAGGAATCATGCCGGCAGCCGCCAAGTCCGCGAAAGACCGGGGCAGCTTACCGGTCTCCTTCGCGTAGCGGCCCACCAGCCCCTGCAGAAATTCGATCTCATCATCCACGCGCAAGCCGATCAGGTGGCTCAGGGCACTCTGGCGCATGATGGGATCGTCGGTGCTGTTGTAGAGCTCGGTCCAGAGGAAGCGGGCGTGCTCGCGGGTGCCTCCCTCCGCTTCCACTTTGGCCGCCATGATCCGCATCCAGGGAGCGGCGGCGGGGTGCTCGGCCCCCTTGTAGAAGGCGGCGGCGGCGTGCTGATAGTCCTGCAGGCCGCGATAGTAGACGAAGCCAAGGTCGTACCAGAAACGCCAGTAGTCGGGATTCAGCCGGATTCCCTTCTCCAGAAGGGTGACGGCCTGATCGGGACGGCCGGGGCCGCCCGGCGGTTTCTCGGTCAGGAAGATGGCCCCGAAGCGGTAGGCTAGAATCAATTGGGGGTCGAGGGTGGTGGTAATGTCGAGCAAAGGATAGAGCAGCTTGTATTCCTTTTCGCCGAGGCGCTGGCGCCCGAAGTGTTGCACCGCCCGCGTCCAGTAGATGCAGGCCATCAGGCCGTCGTAGCCCAGCGACAGCCGCTTCACCCATTCCCCGGAGGACAGATAGAGCAGCTGCTCTTCGGCGCGGTAGTCGCCCAAGGTAGCGTCCAGGCGCTGCTGCACCCGCACCAGAAGGACACCGGCTAACAAGGCGAGCAGGAGCGCGGGAGGCAGCCAGCGACGAGCGGTTATCATGACTCTATTTCAGATTCCGATTGTGAAAGATGAGCATGCTAGCCAGCAAAACGATGCCGATGTAAAGCGCGCCATAGGCCGTGTTTCCCCACAGCAGCGCGCCTGGCACCGCCCGCCCGTGGGCGGCACTAGTGATGACGTTGAAGTTACTGAAGTTGGGCACGGCATAGTAAACCGCCTGCATGAGGCCTTCGAGCCACGGAGCCTCCAGGGCCTCGCTCAACTCGCGCAGGTCGGCGGCAAAGCTGCCGGTGATGAAGAGCCCCAAAGTGAAGGCCGCCGAGAGCACGGGCGAAGAGAAGCAGGAGAAGAGCAAGGCCAGGGCGGTGGCCAGCAGAAGCTGGAGGAAGATGAAGTAGATGGCCGAGAACAGCGGCAGGTCGGCGGCGTCAAAGCCGCGCTTGACGTAATACAACGCCAGGAAGAATCCCACCGACATCAGCAGGATGTTCACCAGCAGCGTCAGCGCCAGCCCGCAAAACTTGCCCAGGATGAACTCGTAGCGCCGCACCGGCTTGGACAACAACGCGTACAGCGTGCGCTTGTCCATTTCTTTGTAGACCAACCCGATGCCAATGAAGATGGCGATGGCCAGGCCGAAGAAGGTCATGGCCGTCAGGCCCAGGTTGACCAGAATCAGCTTCTGCACCCCGATGGAGATCTGGCCAAAAAGAATCGCCGTCCCCATCAACAGCAGCGCGAAAACAATCAAGTTGTAGAGCACGCGGTCGCGGACGGCCTCGCGGAAGGTGTTGAGAGCGATCGCCCCTACCCGCTGCATCACCTACTCCTTGTCCAGCAAGTCAGGCACCTTCTCGGTGCCGAACTCCTGGAAGAAGTAGTCTTCCAGGGAGACGCGGACGGGATTGACAGCCAGCAGGCGCCCGCCGTTTTGGCGCACGCAATCAATCACCGGGTAGAGCTTGGCGTCCGCCACCAGCAGGTTTAGCTTGTCACCGGCGGTGTGCACCGTATCAGCCAGCGGGCGCAGAGCCTCTAGCAGCGCCGGTGAAGCCTCGCCCACCAGGACTTCACTCCCCTGGGCCTTGAGCGGCAGGATCTCGTCCAGAGTGCCCAGGCCGTGCAGTTTCCCGCGGTTGAGAATGGCCACGCGGTCACACAAACTCTCAACGTCGGCCAGGATGTGAGTGGAAAAGCAGAGTGTCTTTCCCCGGGCCTTCAGATCTAGAATGATGTTGCGCACTTCACGGCGGCCCACCGGATCCAGCCCCAGCATGGGTTCATCCAGGAAGACCAGGTCGGGATCATTAATCAGAGCCTGCGCAATCGCCACTCGCTGCAACATCCCGCGGGAGTAATGCCGCAGGGCGACGTCCGCGGCTTCCACCAAGCCCACGCGCTCCAGCAGGTCCCCTACCCGCCGACGCCGCTCGACCTTGTCGTAGCCGAAGAGCTGCCCGCAGTAGTCAAGAAACTCGCGTGCGGTCAAGTAGTCGTAGAAGTAGGGTGCTTCGGGTAAGTAGCCGAGGCGGCGATGGGCGTCGATGTCGCCCAGGGGCCGCCCGAACAGCCGGGCGGTGCCCGCGGTGGGATAGATCAGCCGAAGAAGCAGCTTGAGCGTTGTGGTCTTGCCGGCGCCGTTCGGCCCCAGCAAGCCGAAGATCTCTCCTTCTTCAATGGACAGATTCAGATGGTCGAGCACACGATGGGGGCGCTTGCGCCAGAAGCCACGCAGGTAGTCCTTGGTCAGCTCGGTGATTTCCACTATCGCCATTCGACTAGCTCCACTCTGCCACTGTGGCTACGCTCACCGTGCGCCGGCACAGGCCCCTTCTGTCTCGCCGACGCCTTCAAAACGGACCCCTACTCGGGAAAGGCCGAGGCTATCCGGGAATTCGAACCGCTTTCCATTCTCATCATAAGCCACCTTAACACGAGGCTCGGTCGCGGGCGCGAAGGCGCTCCGGCCTGCCGTTGGCCAAGGCACCTTCATATGCAGCACATCGGCAATCGTAGGAACCAAGTCAATGAGCTGCACGTCTTTATCCGAAACCACACCCTCTTTCTGGAAAGGCAGCTTAATGAGCAGCGGTACTCCAAGAATCAGTTCGGCATTGACCACGCGACCGTCGATTTCCTTGAGCTTGCGCCCGGGGGCATCGGGGTGGTAGCTGACGCCGTGATCTGACGTAACGATGAGCAGACTCCTGTCATAGAGGCCCAGGCGCTTCAATTCCATCACCAACCGGCCCATTTGTTTGTCAACGTACATAATCTGCGCCTGGTAGCGCTCGAACAGTTCTCCCAGCGCCGCTGGATTGCCCCTCTGCGCGAAACGAAACTCGCCCGGATTGGCCTCCACAATTCTGCCTTCAACGGAGACCCAGTAGGGCGAGTGCGGCAGACCGTTGTGAAAATAGAAGAATACAGGTTGCGGGCCGTGGACACCCGACAGCAGGTCGAGGAAGTTCTCGAACCGCTCCAGGTAGGTTCGGACCAACCTCGGCTGATCCCGGAAGAGCGCCCAGGCGCGACTGGTGTCATCGAAGCCCACGTCGGTGCCGCCCGGGCGCACCCGCTCGGCATAGAGTGACAGGAGGTCACGGAAGAGATCGAGATGGCTACTCGTATCTTCATGAAGAGGATTCGCGCAGTGGAAGGCGCGCGGCACGCAGAATCGGGTCCAGGTCTCGTAGGCATAGACCTGATAGTGGGGATGCAGCAAGGTGAACAGGTTTTTCGGATAGACGTAGTAGGCCGGCGCCGCCTGCGGGAGGGGGAAATTGCCCGTCAGCAGACTGGGGATGGACTGGGTGGTGTAGTCGGCGTTGGCGGTGCTGTTGCGGAACCAGTAGCTTTCGGCGGCCAGCTCCCGCAGATGGGGGAAGCGCGTGGCGTCAATCTGCCCGCTCTCGTCCAGCAAGGCATCCAGCGCGAGTTCGTCCAGGATAATCAAGAATACCGGCGGCAAGCTTTGGGCGGAGGCGGCCGGCGAAACCTGCTGGGCCTGCGCTTCCTCCTGCGCGTAGACGTGTCCGCTGTCGATCCAGGTGCGCAACAAGAACAGAGCCGGAAAGATCACGATGACGGGAGACAAAACCAGGACGAAGGCCCGAAACGCTCTGGGGAACCGTAAGTGGAGAAGGCTCACCACCGCCGCGGGTACGATCCAGAGCGCGTAGGAGTGCCGCAGGGATGGCCAATGTTTCAGAAAATAGGCATTGTCGAGCTGAAAAAAGAAGGTCAAGAAAAGGAGGAAGAAGACCGTGGTGAGAAAGATGCGGGCCGCGGCCGGATGCAGTCTCCACAGCAAGAGCCACAGCGCGAACAGTAAGAGCACCGGCAGCCAGTTAAAGACAAGAACGATCAGCAGCAGTTGCCAGTTGCTAGACACCCGCAGAGCCATGAAGAGCGGGTTGCCTGCCAGCATTTCGTAGAGGGACTGGGCAACTGCGAAGCTCACCAGCGTAAAAAGCGCGAGCAAAGCGAAGAACCAGTCGGAGGCAGGTCGTGGCGTCATTTCGCTACGGGGAATAGAGGCTGAGCGGTCGCTTGCGCCTGGCCCAGCGGCGGTTGAGGCGTTGCCATCCTTGTGAGTATAGCAAAGGGAAAGAGAGCAGAGCCTGGGGTGCACCTCAAGACTGGCCAAAAAAGTT
>DATEUS010000371.1:0-5669 GCA_035282985.1 Candidatus Acidiferrales bacterium | reverse complement strand
GCGCCCTGAAGCGCTTCGCCTGCGAGCGCTTCGGGGTCGAAGCCCGCCCCGCCCCCGCCGCCGAACAGTTCCACTACCTGCGCGAGAACACCGAGACTCGCACTTGTGATGACGTTGACGAACTGCGTCACCTGCTGGCCTTTCTCGCCCGCGCCGATTTCCCCAAGCCCGCAGGCGAGCGCGTCGCCATCATCGGCTCCGGTCCCGCCGGACTGGCCGCCGGGCACGACTTGGCCCTGATGGGTTTCCGCCCCACCATTTTTGAAATGGAATCGCTGCCGGCGGGGATGTTGTTTACCGGCGTGCCCGGCTACCGGCTCCCGGCCGAGTTGATTCGCGCCGAGGTGGCGGTGATTGAAGCCCTGGGGGTGGAGATTCGCTGCAACACCCAGGTGGGCAAGGACGTCGGCTTCGACGAGTTGCGGCGTGACTTTGCCGCCGTGATTATCGCTTGCGGAGCAAAGCGCTCCCGGGCCCTGCCCATCCCCGGCGCCGACGCTATCGGCGTGATGGGTGGGGTGGATTTTCTTCGCGACGCTGCCCTGGGCAAGGAGGTTGAGCTCGGCCAGCGCGTCATCGTGGTCGGCGGCGGCAACGTCGCCTACGACGTAGCCCGCACCGTGCTGCGGCAGGAAGAGTACGACGTCTCCCGCACCGCCGCCCGCATGCGCGGCGTGCGCGAAGTGCACCTCGCCTGCCTGGAATCGCTCGAGGAGATGCCGGCGGACACGGTCGAGATTCTCGAGGGGACCGAGGAAGGCATCACCCGCCACAACAGTTGGGGACCCACCGAGATTCTGGTGCGCGAGCAGAATGGGCAGAGGTTCGTGCGCGGAGTCCGTTTCATCCGCTGCCTCTCGGTCTACGACGAGGCCAAGCGCTTTGCCCCCAAGTTTGACGACAGCGTCGGGATGGAGATGGAAGGCGACACCGTGCTGCTCTCCATCGGCCAGTCAGCCGACCTCAGCTTTCTTGACCCCGCCCGCGACCGGGTTGAAATGCGCTCCCCCCAGCACATCGTCAACGATCCCGCCAGCGGCGCCACGTCGGCCGCGGGCGTGTTCGTCGCCGGCGATATTGCCTACGGCCCGCGGCTGATGATTCACGCCATCGCCAGCGGCAAGCAGGCGGCGCGCTCGGTCTACCGCTACCTCAAAGGCCGCGAGATCGCCCCGGAAGAGGTCGAGTTCCATTTCCCGCTCGAACACTACCGGCGGGAGAAATTCTACGAGCGCCGCCTGCGCTTGCCGATTCCCACCCTGCCGCCCCAAGAACGGCTCCGCAACCCCAAGGCGCTGGTGGAGATCGGCTACAGCGAAGCCCAGGCGCAGGCCGAGGCCGGCCGGTGCCTCGACTGCGGCATCAACACCGTTTTTGATGGGGAGCGCTGCATCCTCTGCGGCGGCTGCGTCGATGTCTGCCCCACCGTCTGCCTGAAGCTGGTCTCGCTCGACCGGCTGGAGCCTTCGCCCGAGCTCGACGCCGCCCTCGGCCAACTGCTGGGCGAAGAGGCCGCCAGCAGCTCCGCTATCATCAAGGACGAAGACCGCTGCATCCGCTGCGGCCTCTGCGCCGAGCGCTGCCCCACCACCGCCATCACCATGGAACGATTCTTGTTTGCCAAGGAGTGGACGCCATGTCCCGTCTCGAACCTCCCCGCGTAAGCCGTCGCAGTTTCTTGAGCCTGGCCTCGCTGGGCAGTTTCTTCGCCGCCATCGGGGTAGCGGCTGCGGGTGTCTTCCGCCTGCCCAACCCCACCGTGCTGCCCGGGCCGGTGCGCCGCTACAAGATTGGTCGTCCGGAGGAATTCCCAGTGGGTAGCGAGAAGCGCCTGGAGAAGGAAAACGTCTTCATCTTCCGCGACACCGAGGGCATCTACGCTGTCTCGGCCATCTGCACCCACCTGGGCTGCACGGTGGCGCGCTCGAGCGACGGCTTCGCCTGCCCCTGCCACGGCTCCCGCTTCAGTCCCGGCGGCAAGGTGCTGGGCGGGCCGGCGCCGCGGCCGCTGCCCTGGCTGGAAATCAGCCGGGCGGCCGACGGGCAACTGGTCGTGCTGGCCGACAACGAAGTTGCCGAGGGCACCCGCTTCCGGGTGCTTGCCCCGAGCGAAATCGAGGGGTAGGAGCAAACGATGGCGGACACCGCAGTCCGTGAATTCCTCCACAACCTGCGGCTGTTGCCGCAGACCTTCAAGGAGGCCTGGCTCCGCCTGGGCAAGGTGCCGGAATCGGAGCGCGAGGAGTCCCAGGCTACCTTCCACAACTTTTTCCTCCACATCCACAGCGTGCGCGTGCACCTTCGCACCCTGAGTCCCACGCTTACGTGGGGCTTGGGGCTCGCCGCCACCGCCAGCTTCGTCATCCTCACCATCACCGGCGTGCTGCTGATGGTGTACTACAAGCCCTCGACCGAGCTGGCCTATCAGTCGATGAAAGACATCCATTTCACCGTCGCCACCGGCCGCTTCATCCGCAACATCCACCGCTGGAGCGCCCACGTGATGGTGGTGGCGGTCTTCCTCCACATGGCGCGGGTGTTTTTCACCGCCAGCTACAAGAAGCCGCGCGAGTTCAACTGGCTGATTGGGCTGGCGCTGCTGGTGACCACGCTGGGGTTGAGCTTCACGGGCTATCTGCTGCCCTGGGACCAGCTCGCCTACTGGGCCATCACCATCGGCTCCAACATCGCCAACTCCCCCCGCGAGCTCACCGACGCTCTGGGCATCACCCGTTGGTTTGATCCCGGCGGCTTCCAGCGACAACTGTTGCTCGGCGCCAACTACGTCGGCGAAGATGCTTTGATTCGCTTCTACGTCCTCCACGTGTTCGTCCTGCCCCTGGTGCTGCTGATTCTGGTGGGCGTGCACTTCTGGCGCATACGCAAGGACGGCGGGCTGGCGCGGCCGGAAGACCCCATGGGCGGCCCGGCCGAATGGGGCGGCGAGCGCCGGCCGGTGTTCGAGCCCCTGGCCACCAAGACCTACGGGCTGATGGCGGTGGTCAAGGGCCGGCGAGCCACGGTCAACCGCGGCCCGGAAAACACGGTGATGAGTTGGCCGCACCTGCTCTGGGCGGAGATGGCCGTCTTCATGCTCACGGTGGCTGTCTCGTTAATCCTGTCGTTCTACTTCGACGCCCCGCTCAAGGAGCTCGCCAACCCTGCTATTCCCGAAAACCCGGCCAAGGCACCGTGGTACTTCCTCGGCATTCAGGAGTTGGTTTCTTATTCGGCCTTCATGGGCGGGCTGGTCATCCCGGCCATTGCCGTGCTGGGACTGGCGCTGATTCCGTTCCTCGACCGGCGGCCGGGCGGCGAGGGCGTCTGGTTCGGCACGCCGGGCGAGCGGCAGGTGGCCTGGCAATCGTTCCTGTTCGCGCTGGCCGTGACGATCGGGATGCTGACCTTCACCATCAACTTCGGTTGGCTGCGCAACTGGTTCCCCGACATCCATCAGCTCTGGATCATCTTCATCAATCCCGGCACGCTGCTGGTGCTCTTCTTTGCCGGCTGGTCGCTCTGGGTGCTCGAGCGGCGAAATTCGGTGCGGCTGGCGGCGGTGGCCCTGTTCACCTGTTTTCTCATCGGCTTCACCCTGCTGACCTATTTCGCCACTGTGCACCGCGGCCCCAACTGGGAGTTCTACTGGTGGCCGTCGCAGTGGCCGGTGCATTAGGAGCCAAGCGCTGATGAAAGACCCCGCGCAGCCCTATCGTGGGTTGCTTCTGGTTTCGAGCCTGGCGACTCTGGTCTTCCTGGTGGCAGCGGCGATGCGCGAAAACTACCTGGCCGACTGGCAGGTGCTCCAGCGTGAGTACCGCAGCATTCTGGAAGCCAAGGCCACCGACCCACTGGGGCGCGAAGTCTTAGCGAGTTTCCACATCGAGCTAAGGCAAGTGAGCATCCCTCCACTCGGCCGTGTGGACCGCTGCATCACCTGCCATCTCGGCATCGACGACCCCCGCATGAGCGACGTGCGCCAGCCTTTTCGCACACACTCGGGCGACCTTCTCAAACATCATTCCATCGACCGCTTCGGCTGTACCGTCTGCCACTTGGGCCAGGGGCGAGCCACTAGCTATCGAGATGCTGCCCACCAGCCGCTTGCCTTCTGGGATACGCCAATGTTGAAAGGCCAATACCTGCAGGCAAGCTGCGGCAAGTGCCATCTGGGGTCCGTCCTGCCGCAAGCAGCGCTGTTGTCCCTCGGCCGCGCCCTCTACAAAGAGGAGTTTGCCTGCGACACCTGCCACCGCATCAACGACGAAGGGGGCACCGACTGCCCTGAGCTCACCCACGTGGGCAGCAAGCCGCTACGGGGCTTCGACTTTAGCCACGTGAAAGGGGAAAGAACCCGGCCGGAATGGCTCTTCGAACACTTCAAGGATCCGCAAGCAATTGTCCCCGACTCCCTCATGCCCAACCCGGAGATGACGGACGAGCAAGCTGTAGCGCTGACGGTGCTCATGCTCAGCCTGACCGACGACATCCCGCCCTTTGACTACATCCTCCGCCCCGCAGCGGGGGTGGGCATGGGCTTGGAAGGCACCGACGCCGCGGCGCTGTTTGAGGGGAAGGGCTGCCTGCTCTGTCACCAGTTTGCCGGCCAGGGAGGCGAACTGGCTCCGGACCTAGCAAAGCTAGTCAGTCAGCGGAATGCCGATTGGCTCTTCCGTCATTTCAAAAACCCCCGCCCGACCGTTCCCGGCTCCGACATTTCGCCGCGGCAGCTTGATGACAGCGAGGCCAACGAGCTGACCCGCTATGTCCTGTCGGTCCATTGAGGCACCGAGGAAGCCACGGGGAGGGACTGGTTTTTGTCTCTGAATCCTCTAAGAGGGGTGAAACAATGAAAACGCTCTCCTTCACTGCAGTGCTAGGGTCGCTGTTGGTTTTGGCGCTGCTCCCGTCCACGGCTCAGGCGCAGTACGTGGGGGCTCGGCGCTGCCGGCCGTGTCACCTGCCCCAGGCGAAAAGCTGGGAACAGACACGCATGGCTAAGGCCTTTGAACTCCTGAAGCCCGGCGTGGCCGCGGAAGCCAAGCGGGCGCGTAAGGTCGATCCCAACAAGGACTACACGCAAGACACCAACTGCTTGCCTTGCCACGTGACCGGCCACGGGCAGCCAGGCGGTTTTGTGAGCGTGGAGAAGACGCCCCAACTGGTGGGGGGGCAGTGCGAAGTCTGCCACGGCCCGGGAGCCGGCTACCTGAAGCCCAACCTGATGAGCTTGAAGAACAAGGAATACAAGCGCAGCGATCTGCTGGCGGCCGGGTTGACAACCCCCTCCGCCGAGATGTGCAAGACCTGCCACAACCAGAAAAGCCCGTTCTACAAGCCGTTTGACTACGAGGCCCACCTCAAGAAGGGCATCCACGCCCACGAGCCCTTGAAATACAAGCACGATTGACGGAGAGCCAATGACGACAGGCTGCGCCTGGCCAGGAGGGGACCAGAGATGAGAGACCCATCGCGGCTCTATCGCTGGACGTTGCTCCTCACCAGCCTGCTGACCCTGGCCTATCTGGTGGCGGCGGCCGTCCGCGAAAACTATCTGGCCCAGTGGCAGCAGGTGCAGCGAGACTACCGCGAGATTTTGGCCGAGAAAGCCACCGACGAGCGCGGCCGCGAACTGCTGAAGAATTTCCGCATCGAGCTCAAGCAGGTCA
>DATEUS010000370.1:0-3027 GCA_035282985.1 Candidatus Acidiferrales bacterium | reverse complement strand
CAGGTGCGGCGAGTGGAGGTGGAGACGCAGCAGGCGTTCGACGCCACAGTCACCGAGCACCTGGGCGCGGAAGCGCTCGGCCGGCCGCGGGTCGAAGCACGGCCCGTCAGCGCCGAGGAGTTGCAGCCCGGGTTGCGGGTCAAGCTCCGCGGCATTGCCCGGCGGGGTGTGGTTCTCTCCCGCCAGGGAGAGGACGCCGTGGAGGTCCAGATCGGCAGCTTGCGGATGCGCGCGCGGGCGGAAGACATCGAAGCGGTTGAGGGCAAAGCCGCAAAGACCATGGTCGAAACGCGAAAAGCGAAACTCGAAACTCGACCTCCCCAAACTGCGGCCATCGAGCTCCACGTCCGGGGGATGAGAGTCGAGGAAGCGCTCGAGGTCGTGGACAAGTTCCTCGACCAGGCGGTGCTGAGCGGTGCGGTCGAAGTCCGCATTGTCCACGGCATCGGCAAAGGCGCGCTCAAGAAAGCGCTGGCCGAGTTCCTGGCCGAGCACCCCCACGTCGAATCGACCCGCGAAGCCGAGCCCGAGCACGGCGGCGCTGGGGCTACCATAGCGACACTGCGGAGAGAATGAGAGTGGCGAAACTCGAAAAGCGAAACTCGAAACTCGGCGCGGTAAAGACACAGGTGGCGAAATCGGTGAAGGACTTTACCGACCTAGCGGTGTGGCAGCTTGCTCGTGAGCTCAGAAAGAGAGCCTATGACATCAGTCAGCGCTTTCCCGCCCACGAAAAAAGCGTATTGACAAGCCAACTGCGCCGAGCCGCTCTTTCGGTCACCGCGAACATTGCGGAAGGCTTTGGCCGTTACTCCTACCAAGAAAACCTGCAATACTGCCGGCAGGCGCGGGGCTCAGCCTACGAACTGCGTGACCACCTTACAACAGCTTTCGACGCGGGCTATCTCTCCCGCGAGCAGTGGCAGGGAATGGACGAATTTGCCCAGCGGGTTATCCGAGTCCTGAACGGTTACATTCGTTCAACCCAGGCACGACAGGGAAACAAGGGCAAGAAAGCATAGGAGCGTATCCGAGTTTCGAGTTTCGTTTTTCGAGTTTCGACGAACATGGCGGAGCCAGGCAGCATCGCTGATAAGGTCAAGCAGCAGGCGGACATTGTCCGTCTGGTGGGCGACTACGTGCGGCTGAAGAAGAGCGGGCAGAACTTCCTCGGTCTGTGCCCGTTTCATTCGGAGAAGACACCGTCGTTCGCCGTCCACCCGGTCAAGCAGATTTACCACTGCTTCGGCTGCGGGGCCGGGGGCGACGTCTTCAAGTTCATCCAGGAGATCGAGCGGGTCAGTTTCCCCGAGGCGCTGCAAATGGTGGCCGACAAAGCCGGAGTGCGGCTGCCGGAGCGCCGCCCACGCACGCCGGAAGAAGCGCGCTCGACCGGCCTGCGCACCGCCTTGACCAAGCTGCACGAGCAGGCCGCCCGCTTCTACCAGGAGCAGTTGCACAACAGCAAGGAAGGCAAGCTGGCGCGCGCTTATCTCAACGACCGCGGGCTGACCGACGAGGTCATCAAGACCTTCGGCCTCGGCTACGCCCCCGGCACGGGCGATGCGCTGCTGCGGCGGCTACGGGACGCGGGTGCGGAGAAAGAAGCGCTCGAAGCCAGCGGGCTAGTAAACCGCGACGACCGCGGCACGCTCTACGATCGCTTCCGCCGTCGCATCATGTTTCCCATTGCCAGCGAGAGCGGGCGGGTGGCGGCTTTCGGCGGGCGGGCGATGGGCGACGACACTCCCAAGTATCTGAACTCGCCCGAAACGCCCATCTACCAGAAGAGTCGCGTGCTCTATAACCTCCACCGGGCGAAGGAAGCCATCCGGCGGAACAACTACGCGGTGCTGGTGGAGGGGTACCTCGACTGTATCGGGGTGCACACCGCCGGAGTGGAAAACGTGGTGGCCAGTTGCGGCACCAGCCTGACCGACCTCCAGGTGCGGCTGCTGGGACGCTCGGCGCGGAACGTGGTGGTGAGCTTCGACCCCGACGCCGCCGGCGTGGCGGCCACGGAGCGCTCGCTCAACCTGCTGCTCGAACAGGGCTTCCAGGTGCGCGTGCTGGCGTTGCCGCCCGGCACCGACCCCGACCTGTTTGTGCGCGAGCAGGGCGCCGCTGCCTATCGGGAGAAGCTGAAGCAGTCGCAGCCCTACCTCGACTACCTGGTGGAGCGGGCGCGGGCGCAGCATGACTGGCGCACACAGGACGGCAAGATCGCTGCGTTGAACTACCTGCTGCCGTACCTGGCGCGGCTGCCGAACAAAATCCGCCGGGCGGAGTGGGCCACCGAGTTGTCGGCCCGGCTGAGCATCGAAGAAGCACTGGTGCGGGAAGAGTTGCGCCGGGCGGCGGTGGAGCGGCGCACGGAGATCAAGCTGCGGCCGGAAGTGGCGAAGGTCGTGGAGCGGAGCGAGGTGAAGCCCGCCGAGCGCCGCCTGCTGCAAATCCTGCTGGAGAACGCAGAGATTCGCGCCGACATTCTGCTGGAGTTGGAGGACGCCGGCGCCCACAAAGGCGCGGGGTTCGAGCGCGTCTTCGAGCAGGTGTTGACCCTGGCCCGCGAAGGCACCGAGTTGACACCGGCGGCGCTGGCCGATGCCGAAACTTCGGGACTGAGCGAGGCGGAGCGCCGGCTGGTGTTTGAGTTGGCTTTCGAAGAAGGCCAAGAAGCCTTGGGGTCACTGGAAGAGGCCCGCTCCTGCCTGGCGGCCATGCTGCGGCGGAAGCTCGAAGGCGAGCTGCGCGAAGTGCAAAGGCAGATTCAGGAGGCCGAGAAGGCCGGCGACAGCGGCCGACTACGCACTCTGCTGGGGCAGAAGCAGGCGCTACGCAAGTCCCTCGCCGAGCTGCACTGAGCCCGCCCTGCCAGCACCGTATTCAAAGGGTGACGTGGCCGCAGGTGGGGCAGCGCCAGACCACGACGAACTGGGTCTGTCCGTGCGGGTCGCGCCTCTCCGCCATCCGGGGCCTCAGCAGGTTCCCGCAGCACACCCTCAGCATTCCGTTGTCGACCCGGAC
>DATEUS010000369.1:0-7231 GCA_035282985.1 Candidatus Acidiferrales bacterium | reverse complement strand
CCCGCCGCAGCCAGGCGGTCAGAAGCAGGAGGTAGTCCCCCTGGCGGGGGAGGAGGTCGGTGTCGTCGCGCTCCAGCAAGTAGGCCGCCGATCGCTCCGCCCCCGGCGGAATCAATACCAGGGTCGGCACCGGGCTCTGCTCTCGAAAGCGCTCGGGCCGGGCTGCCGCCATCGTGGTGAAAGCGGAGAAACTGCAGATGAGCGCTTCGACGCCGGCGGCGTCCACCGCCGTCGCCGCTTCGGCGGGGGTGGACACCGGCTGCAGGCACACGCCCGGTTCATGCTGGCGCAGATCCCAGCTCAGGGCTTGCTGTTCCTCCCGAGCCACATCCACCAGCAGCACGCGTAGCTGGTCCGCACACCCCGCACGGTCTTGCCTGTTCATTGCTTGCTTTCCTCCCTCCCCTTGGACTGCGAAGGTGGCTCGGCTACCGCGCTCCCGTGCTCTCGCTGTTGTCCGCTGCCCTCGCCAGCTCGCCCATCACCTCAGCAACCATCGCCCGCAATTCCTCGACGTGGAAAGGCTTGGCCAGGTGGGGCAAGCGGACCTGTTCGAGAAATCGAATCGTGTCCCGCGCCAGCGTGTCGCCGGTGGTAAAGAGCAACCGCCGGGCCATCTCCGGCCGGCGCTCCGACAAGAGGCGGTGGAAAGCCGCTCCGTCGAGCTCCGGCATGCGAACGTCGCAGATCACCAGCTCAAACGGGCGCCGGTAGGCCTCCTCCAGCGCCCGGCGGCTGTCGGTGTGGACGCGGACGACAAAGCCTTGTTTGCGCAAAGTGTCGGCGATCAGATGGGCCACCACCGGCTCATCGTCCACCACCAGGATGCGCGCGCCGGCCCGACTAACCGTGCGGCGGCGGGCGGGAGCGGGGGCTGCCAGTCGGGCTGGAGATGGCAGCGGCGGCAGAGGCAGTTCGACGCTGAAGGTGGCGCCGCGGCCGGGCGTGCTCTCGACGCCGATCTCGCCCCCGTGGTCCTTGACGATGACCTGCGAGATGGAGAGCCCCAGGCCGGTGCCTTCGGGAGTGTCCTTGGTGGTGAAGAAGGCGTCGAAGATGTAGGGCCGGACGCCGGGGAGAATGCCGGGGCCGTCGTCGGAGATCTCGACCGCGACCCGGCCCTCCTCCGGCTGCCAGCGCGTGCGAAGAGTGATGCGGCCGTGCGGGCGCTGGGAGCGGATGGCCTGTTCGGCGTTGAGGAGGAGATTCAAGAACACCTGCTGCAACTGGGTGGCGTCGGCCAGCACAGCCGGCAGGTCGGGGGCATAATGGCGCACGACTTCGATGTTCTGCACCTTAAGCTCATAGGCGCGCAGGGAGAGGGTGCGCTCGAGCCACTCGTTCAGGTCCACCGGCTGCCGCTCTGCTCCCTCGCCGCGGGCGAAGAGCAGCAGACTTTTCAGGATGCGGCTGGCGCGGTCAGCTTCTTCGCCCAGCCGGGCCACCTGCTCGCGCACCTCCGGCGGCAGGCCGTCGGCCAGCAGGAGTTCGGCGTAGCCGGTGACGGCGGTGAGCGGGTTGTTGAGCTCGTGGGCGATGCCGGAAATGAGTTCTCCCAGCGTGGCCAGCCGCTCCCGCTGCACCATCTTCTCGTTGAGCAGGGGCGGAGGGGTACTGTCGTCGTTGTGACCGGCCTCGAGCAGCAGGGTGAGGGCCTGGGCCACGGCCTGTCCGACCCGGCGCTTCTCTTTCCCCGGCGGCGCGGCCTTCCCAGCGAAGAAAACCGCTGCGCAGCCATAAGCCTGAGCGCGGGCCACCACCGGCAGCACCAAGACGCGATGCGCTTCCGGCAGCGCCGAAAGAAGCGCGGCCGCGGAAGCGGTCGACTGCTCTACCCAGCGCGGGCCGCCCTCAGCCAGCGCCGCCTGCCACTCGGGGACCGCCTCGAGGAGAACCCCGCCGGTCAGCTCCCAGCCAGGGGTGGCGGACGCGCGCGGCTCCAGCCGCCTGCCGGCAGAGTCCAGTTGGAAGAACACCACCGCCTCCGCCTCGAAGAGTTGACGCAGCCGCTCGCAGGCGAGGTGCAAGACCTCCTCCGTGCTCGCCGAGTGCGTCGCCAGTTGCAGAAAGTCGGCGAGCGCCTCAACGTGGCGAGACGGCACGTCCCACTGCAGCCATCGGGGCATCAGAGTCACCGGTCACCCACTACCTGCTAAGCAGTCTGTTCGCCACTCTTGGCGCGAGCAGGGCTCTTTGCCTTCAAGCAGATAGGGGCGAGGGAGGGCTGCGGGGAAGGCGGGGGTTCAAAATGAAACCGCGCTTCCTTCCCAATGCGAGAAAGAAGCAGTGGAGGGCCTAGGATTCCAACTCGTACTCTTTCAGCTTGCGGTAAAGGGTTGTCTTGCCGATGCCCAGCAGCCGTGCGGCCGTCAGCTTGTCGCCTCCCAGTTCTTTGATGGCCTGGAGGATGGCGCGCTTTTCCAGCTCCCGCAGCGGCACGATGCCTTCCGGGGTCAAGGGCGCTTCGGAGAGTGGCCGCCCCGGCAATTGCAAGTTCGAGGGGAGGTCGGCGGTATGGAGAATGGGCCCGGCCCCCAGGGCCGCGGCGCGCTCAATCACGTTTTCGAGTTCGCGCACGTTGCCCGGCCAATCATAGCTCATCAGACGGGCCATGGCCTCCTCCGACAAGCCCTTCAAAGACCGGTCGGGCCCGCCGAATCGATCGAGGAAGAAGTTCACCAGCAGTGGGATGTCGTTCTTGCGCTCGCGCAAGGGCGGGATCTTGATGGTGACCACGTTGAGGCGGTAGTAGAGGTCGGAGCGGAAGCGGCCCTCCTGAATCGCCTGGCTCAGGTCGCGGTTGGTGGCGGCCACCACGCGCACGTCCACCGCCACGCGCTCGGTGCCGCCCACCGGCTTGATCTCTTTCTCCTGCAAGGCGCGCAGGAGCTTGGCCTGCAGGTCGGGGGGCAGTTCCGCGATTTCATCGAGAAAGAGCGTGCCGCCGCTGGCCATCTCCAGCAGCCCCGACTTGGAGCGCACCGCCCCGGTAAAGGCTCCTTTGACGTAGCCGAAGAGCTCCGACTCAATCAGTGTCGGCACCAGCCCGGCGCAGTCCACCGGCACGAAGGGCTTCTCCCCCAAGGGCCCGAGAAAGTGAATGGAGCGCGCGACCAATTCCTTGCCGGTGCCGCTCTCGCCCAGAATCAGCACCGGGTGGCGACTCTGGCTGACCTTGAGAATCAGCCGGTAGACCCGCTGCATCGCCACCGAGGTGCCCACCAGGCCGCCAAAGCCCGGCTGGCCGCGCGCCTGCTCGCGCAGGATGCGGTTTTCCTGGGTGAGTTCCAACTGGTGGCAGGCGTGCTGGAGCTTGGCCCGCAGATCGTCGACATGGAAGGGCTTGGCCAGGTAGTCATAGGCGCCGCGCTTGATGGCTTCGACCGCAGTCTCAATCGAACCATAGCCGGTCATGAGGATGACTTCGATGTGGGGGTAGTCCTGCTTGAGGCGGTCGAGCAGCGCCATGCCGCTCACCTCCGGCATGCGCAGGTCGGCCAGCACCAGGTCCACTTGCTGCTTCTCAACTTCCTCCAGCGCCTCGCCCGAGGTGGCCGCCTCCAACGCCTGCAGGCCCAGCGAGCGAGCCACGTCCCGGCAGACGCCGCGAATCACCGCATCGTCGTCGGCGATCAGGACAACAAAGCTATTGCTTTCACTCAATCCTTCCGCTGCTGCGGTTGCCATGGCCTGCTCCCTCATCGCCCTAGGTAACCCTCCCACCCCTGGGACCTGCCTCTGGGTCCTAGCACTGCAACCTTGGTTCCAAAATGGAAATTGGCATTTTCGGTCTAATTAGACCACTACTAGCTGCAGATTTGCAATCTCTCTCCGTCTAATAGACCCAGAATGGGAGAAGTTCCCAAAATGGGTGGGAACCGGCGTCCGCTTCACCCTCTTGCGTTCTCTGGTATGCTGGCACCAGGTATGGGGCGAAACGACATCCTCATCGTCGGCGGCGGCATCATCGGCTGTGCCCTGGCTCTCGAACTCGCCGAAGAGAAACTGTCGGTAACGGTCTTGGAAAAAGGCGAGCCGGGCCGCGAAGCCTCTTGGGCGGCGGCGGGGATGTTGGCACCCGGCGCCGAACACAACGGCCACCCAGCCTCGACCGAGTTAGCAAGAGCCAGCGCCGAACTCTACCCTGGCTGGGCCGCTAAGCTCGCTGCCCGAACCTCTCTCGACCTCGGCTACCGAACCGAGGGAACGCTGCTGGTCGCCTTCAGTGAGGAAGAAGCGCGGGTGCTCTCTGCGGTCGAGGGAGAACACCTCACCGGCGATGAACTCCGCCGACGCGAGCCGGCGCTCTCAGCCCGCCTTGTTTCCGGAGTGTTTCTGCCCGACGACCACCAGGTGGACAACCGTGTCCTGCTCGAGGCGCTGCTGCAGGCGACTCGCGGCACCGGCGTCGAGTTCCGAACCGGCACGGAGGCGCGCGAACTTCTGATCGAATCCGGCCGTGCCGTCGGTGTGCGTCTGGCGGACCGCAGCCGGGTCGAGACAGGGGCGGTGGTCAACGCCGCCGGTTGCTGGGCCGGCCGCCTGGGTCCGGCTGCGGCGCGGCTGGCGCCCACCCATCCTGTGCGGGGCCAAGTAGTGGCCCTGGGTCGCGAGCAGCCGCTGCTGCGACACGTGGTGCGCTCGGCGCGCGCCTACCTTGTGCCCCGCGCCGATGGGCGGTTATTGATCGGCAGCACCATGGAGGAAGTCGGCTACGACAAGAGCGTCACGCCCGGGGTTTTGCGCCGGCTGTTGGCCGCCGCGCGAGAGATGGTCCCGGCGGCCGCGGCCATGCTCTTTGCTGAGGCCTGGGCCGGGCTCCGCCCCGACACGCCCGACCACCGGCCCATCCTCGGGGCCACCGACGTGGAAGACTTCTTTGTCGCCACCGGCCATTTCCGCAACGGCATCCTCCTGGCGCCCATCACCGCTCGGCTGCTCACCGAGGTCATCCTCGGGCGGCGTCCGACGCTGCCGCTGGAGCCTTTCAGCCCCCTGCGCTTCGCAGCGAAGTAGTTTTGCCTTTACACTAGTGCGCCTGAGCGCATCTAGAGTTACGACAGCGGCCGGTGGCAGGCTCCGGCCCAGGAGGCACTTGTGAGACACATCTGCTGGTTTCTTGCCGCGCTGCTGGCCAGCTTGTTCCTTTCGCTCCCGATCCTCGCCGCCGACCAGAGCCACCCCGAGCGCGCGCTGATCGAAGAAGTGTTGACCCTCTACGGGGTCAAGGAGCAAGTGACGCAGTTGCCCGCGCTGCTCGAGGCGCAACTGGAGCGGGAGCGCGACCAGTACCCGCCCGACGTCTACCCGGTGCTCAGCCAGGCCTTCGCCCAGGCCTATCGCGCCGACGGGCTGTACGAAAAGGTGGTCGCCCACCTTGAAGCTGCTGCCAGTCCCGAGCAGTTGTTGGCGGCGCGCGAGTGGCTGCGAACGCCGCTCTCGCAGAAAATGACCCGGCTGGAAGTTGAGGCCGCCTCCCCCCAAACCCAAGAGAAGATCCCAGAGTTCGCCGCTGAACTCGAGTCCAACCCGCCCTCGGCCGACCGCGTGTCTCTGGTGCAGGAACTCGACGAAGCCGTGGGGGCCACCGAGACCACTATCGCCGTCAGCGTGGCCACGGTGCGCGCGGTGGTGAGGGGCGTGCAGCCGCTGCTGCCGGCGGGCAAGCGCCTGCCGGAGGAGGAAATCGAGCACGGGGTGGCGCGGCTGGAGGCGGAGCTGCAGTCAACCATGAAGTACAGCACTTGGCTGGGCTTCCTCTACACCTCCGCTCCGTCTCCGACCAGGAGTTGACCGACTACCTCGCCTACTGGCAATCGCCGGAGGGCCGCTGGCTCAGCCATACCACCAGCGACGCCCTGCTCGAAGCCATCACCGCCGCCGCCGAGGACGCCGGCAAGCGCATCGCCGAAGCCGCCCTACAGAGGCGCACCACCGGCGACCCATAGCAGAGCGGCAGCCCCCCACGTAGCGGCGACGAAGCCTCCCGCTTCGTCGCCGGCAGTTTCTTCAGGGAGACAGGAGGCCAGAGGTTTCGTTACGTTCGAGCGGGGGCGGGGCTGGGGACAGGAGCCTGGAGGTCGTAGCCCTCGGAGCGGGCCACGGCCAGCGCGGTGGCCACGTCGCCGGCCACGTTGACGGTGGTGCGGCACATATCCAGGATGCGGTCCACGCCCAGGACCAGGGCGATGGCTTCCGGCGGCAGGTGAACGACCGACAGAATCACCATCAGCAGCGGGATGGCGCCGCTGGGCACGCCGGCAGCGCCGATGGCGGTCACCACCGACATCAGCACCACCACCAACTGCGTCCCCAGGCTCAAGTTGGCCCCGAACACCTGGGCGATGAAGAGCACGGTCACGCCTTCAAACAAGGCGGTGCCGTTCATGTTCATGGTGGCGCCCAGCGGCAGCACAAAGCCGCTCACCTCGCGCGGCAGGTTCAGCTCACGCTCGCTGACCGCCATGGTGGTGGGCAGGGTGGCATTGGACGAGCTGGTGGAAAAGGCCGTAATCAATATGGTGCGGATGCGGGGCAAAACGGTGAAGGGATTCATCCCGCCCAGGAAGCGAATCATCAGCGGATAGACCACCCCCATGTGAATCGCCAGCCCCAGCACCACCGCCACCACGTACCACAGCAGCTTGGCCATGAGGTCGTAGCCGAACATGGCCGTGACGCTGAAGATGAGAGCAAGCACTCCCAGTGGGGCCAGCTTCATCACCCAGCCGATGATGACCACCACGATGTCCGCCAAGGCCTCGATAACCCCCAGCATGGGCTGGGCCCGCGCCTTGGGCAACAGGCTGAGGGCGGCGCCGAAAAGCAGCGAAAAGAAGATCAGCGCCAACATGTCGCCGTTGGCGGCGGCCGCCAAGGGATTGCGCGGGACGATGTTGACGAACAGCTCCACCCCGAAGCTCACCGGACCGGTGGCCTCGGCCATCCGCGCCGCGTCGCCCCCGAACTGCGCCAGCAGCTCCTCGCGTGTCTCCGTCGGCAGCCCCTTGCCGGGCTTGAGCGTATTGACCACCGCCAACCCGATGCCGGTGGCGCAGGTAGTCAAGAACAAGAAGATCAGCAGCGTCTTCAGCCCCATGCGGCCCAGCTTGCGGATGTCGCCGAGCCCGGCCACGCCCAGGGTGAGCGAAGCAAACACCAAGGGGACAACGATCATGATCAGGGCGCGCAGCCACATGGTGCCGACCGGCCGCGTCACTTTATCCACTAG
>DATEUS010000368.1:0-4942 GCA_035282985.1 Candidatus Acidiferrales bacterium | reverse complement strand
CATCTCGGTGAAGGTGCCGTCGCCGTTGTTGTGATAGAGCAGGCTGGGGGTGGAATCGTTGGCCACGAAGAGGTCGGGGTAACCGTCGTCGTCGGAGTCAAACCAGACCACGCCCAGGCCGTAGTAAGCGTCGGGGTCGATATCGAGCGCCTCGGTGACGTCGGTGAAGGTGCCGTCGCCATTGTTGTGATAAAGGCGATCGCGGTCACCCACCAGGCCCCGGGGGCCGCAATAGACGGGAATGCCGCGGTAGTTGCACCACACCGAGCTTCCGAACTCGGGCAGGTTGTTCAGGTCCAGGTGGACATAGTTGGCGACGTAGAGGTCGAGATAGCCATCCTTGTCGTAGTCGGCAAAGGCGGTGCTGGTGCCCCAGCGCCCGGGATTGCCCACGCCCGCCTTGGCCGTCACGTCGCGAAAGGTGCCGTCGCCTTGGTTGCGATAAAGAGCCCCGCCCTGGAAGTAGGAAATGTAGACATCCGACCAGCCGTCGTTGTCGTAATCGCCGATGGCCACCCCCATTCCCCAGCCACGAAATCCCAGGCCGACCTTGGTGGTGACATCGGTGAAGGTTCCGTCGCCGTTGTTCCGGTACAGCTTGCTAACGGGCTTCTCCTCAGGGCTCCCCCCCAAGGTGTACCCGTTCACCAGCAGAAGGTCCATCCAGCCGTCATTGTCGTAGTCGAAGAACGCCACCCCGCCGCAGACGGTCTCGATGATGTAGAGCTTGTCCTTGCCCCCGCAGAACAGCTTGAAATCGATGCCGGCGGCGCGGGTCACGTCGGTGAACTGCACGGGGGAGGCAGCGGGCGACGCCGGGGCTGCTGCAGGCAACGAGGCGGCGGGCAGCAACAGCGTCGCGGCCAAGAGAACCGCCTCCCATCGACCCCAGCCCATAGTCAAGCTTTGCATTGGCTAGTCGGGCTGATAGGCCATCCCGCCCTTTTTCTCCTGGCGTTTCTTCACTTCGGCGAACTGCTGAAAAACCTTTCTTGCCTCTTGCCTGTCTCCGCTTTTCTCCAGCGCGCGTGCCAGCTGGTAGTAGGCGTCAGCATTGTTGGGATTGAGGGTGATGGCCTGGCGCAACACGGTGATGGCCTCGGCCGTCTCGCCCTGCAGAAACAGAGCTTTGCCGAGATCGTAGTGCGCCTTTGGATGGTCCGGGCGCAGGCTGATGGCTTGGCGCAGATTCGGAATAGCTTCGCCCAGTTGTCCCGTTTCCAGCAAGGCGTGCCCCAGGCGGTAGGACACCTCAACATTCACTGTCTTGCGTGCGACCTCTTTCTTGTACTCGACAATCGCCTCGGGGTTGTTCCCCACGCTCTCGTAGGCAAAGCCGAGATGGTAGTGCCCCAAAGGAAGCTCCGGGGCCAAGCGCAGGGCGGTCTTGAATTCTTCGATCGCCGGTAAGGTGCGGTTGGTGTTTTGATAGGCCCGACCCAGAAGCACGTGGGCGATGGCGACGCCCGGCCTGAGCTGGATGGCCCTCTCCAGCTTCTCCGCTGCCGGCATGTCTTGGCGAAGGCTCAGGTAGACCAGAGCCAGGTCAAAGGGGATGTCGGGCTCGTTGGGGGCCAGTTCTTCCGCCCGCTGGAGCTGCTCGATGGCCGGCTCGCTCTGCCCGCTCTGGAAGTACGCCAGCCCCAGCCAGTGACGGAGCAGCGGCTCCTCGGGCCAGCGACCGACCGCTTCCTGGCCCACGGCCACTGCCCGGGCCGTTTGCTTGCCGCGCAGGTAGCTGAGCAGCAGCCCGCGCCAGACCATCTTGTTCTCTGGCGCCAGTTGCCGGGCTTCCTCGAACTTTCCCGCGGCGGTGGTGAAATCGCCGGCGTCAAGAGCCGCGCCGCCTTGCTGTAGAAGCGAGTCCAGTGAGCGCGAGGGAGATTGAGCGGAAAGGAGAAGACTGCCGAGACTGATCGCGCCGACACCCGTCAGCCACCAGCAGAAACGGAAGAAGCGTCTGCTCCCCGGATTGACCCACTGCGTGCGCTCGTTCAACTGCCTCCCCCGCAAGGCGGGTCAGGGCTTCTCGAAGCGAAGCGGAGATCCCGCGCCGTTTGCGGGAAGCCCTGACACTAAGAGGCCGGAAAAACAAGGGGCTTTAGCCCCTGAGGCCCGTCGGCAAGAACTTCTGCAATAGCTCCTTGTCAAGTCCTGCACCCTAATCATCTTGGCTCACCTCCGACGCAATAGTCAAACCTGTGCTAGAGTAGGATTTTTCGGCGACACCGAGTTCTTGAAGCCTCTCGAAGGGAAGCACGAAGGAAAACGCGGGGAAACAGTGATGGCCAGCAGCTCGCACCTGATTGCGCCTCACGGCGGCCCCCTGGTCAATCGTATGGTCGGCGCCGAGCGCGCAGCCGAATTGCAGGCCAGCTCGCGCGACTGGCCCTCCTGGGAACTCACCCCGCGCCAGCTCTGTGATCTCGAACTGCTGCTCAACGGCGGCTTCTCGCCTCTGCGAGGATTCCTGGCCCGGGCCGACTACGAATCGGTCTGCGCTCGCTCGCGTCTGGCCGACGGCACCCTCTGGCCCATTCCTGTCACACTCGATGTTCCCGAGGAGTTGGCTCGCCGGCTCGGGCTCGGCGTCTCTCTCGCCCTGCGCGATGCAGAAGGGGTCATGCTCGCCGCCCTGCGCGTGGAAGACATCTGGCAGCCGGATCGCGCCGCTGAGGCCCAGGCCGTTTTCGGCACCAACAGCCGCGAGCATCCTGGTGTTGCCCATCTGCTGGAAAACACTCACCCCTGGTATGTAGGCGGTCGTCTGGAAGGACTGCAGTTCCCTGTTCACTACGACTTCCGCACCTCGCGCCCCACCCCCGTCGAGTTGCGCGCTGAGTTCGGCCGGCTGGGCTGGCGCCACGTCGTCGCCTTCCAAACCCGCAACCCAATGCATCGCGCCCATCAGGAACTGACCCTGCGGGCGGCCGTGGAGGTGGGCGCCAACCTCCTCATCCATCCTGTGGTGGGCTTGACCAAGCCCGGCGATGTCGACCACTACACCCGGGTGCGCTGCTACCAGGCCTTGCTGCCGCACTACCCGCAGAACACGGTCAAGCTGGCGCTGCTCCCCCTGGCCATGCGGCTGGCGGGCCCGCGCGAGGCCGTGTGGCACGCCATCATTCGCAAGAACTACGGCTGCACCCACCTGATTGTCGGACGCGACCACGCCGGCCCCGGCAACGACTCCCGTGGCCAGCCCTTCTACGACCCCTACGCCGCCCAGGATTTCCTGCGCCAGCACGAGAAAGAGCTCGGAGTGGGCATGGTTCCCTTCCGCACCATGGTGTACGTCGAGGACCTCGACGCCTACGTGCCCGAAGACAAAGTGCCGGCGGGAGACCGCGTGCTGAACATCTCCGGCACCGACCTCCGCCGCCGCCTGACCGAGGGCCGGGAAATCCCGGGGTGGTTCACCTTCCCGGAAGTGGCGCGCGAATTGCGGCGCACACATCCCCCTCGCCACCAGCAGGGCTTCACCGTTTTCTTCACCGGGCTCTCGGGCGCGGGCAAGTCCACCATCGCCAATGTCTTGCTGGTCAAGTTCTTGGAGATGGGCGGGCGGCCGGTGACGCTGCTCGACGGCGATATCGTCCGCAAGCATCTCTCCGCCGGTCTCGGCTTCTCCCAGGAAGATCGGAACACAAACATCCGCCGCATCGGCTTCGTGGCCCACGAGATCACCAAGAACGGCGGCATCGCCCTCTGCGCCCCCATCGCCCCTTATGACAGCGTGCGCAAGGAGGTGCGGGCCATGGTGTCGAAGGGCGGCGGTTTCATCCTGGTGTACGTGTCCACGCCGCTGGAGGTCTGCGAGCAGCGCGATCGCAAGGGTTTGTACGCCAAGGCGCGCGCCGGTATCGTCAAACAGTTCACCGGCATCTCCGATCCCTACGAGCCGCCCGACGACGCCGAAGTGGTGATTGACACCACCAGCGTAACGCCGGAAGAGGCCGCGCAAATGGTCATCCTCCACCTCGAACGGGAAGGCTACATCGGACCAAGGACGGCACTTTCCTGAGGCAACCTCCAGCCAAAATTCAGGCTCAAGGAAACTGAGAGTGTGACGCCGAATCCCCTCTTCATCCCGCTGGTTGGTCTTCTCGTCGGGGGCTTGGTGAGCCTGACAGGCCTCGGCGGTGGTGTGGCGCTTCTCCCTCTGCTTATTCTGGTGCTGGGAGTGCCGGCTGCTTGTCCTTCTCATCGTTACCGACATCGCAATGCTGTAGGGGCGGGCAAAAAGATGCGGAGCTTCAAGGTTGATTGATTCTGAGAATAGAGAGCAACCCTCCTTGCGCGGACAAGACCTCCAGCGGATTGCCGAAGCCCTGAAGGCGGCGGCCGAAATCCTTCGCGGCTGTTCTCCCCAGACCGTACGCGCCGAGCTGAAAGGAAACAACGAACCTGTCACCGAGCTTGACCGCGCCGTCAACGACCGCCTGCGGGAACTCCTCCCCCGGGAGGATGAGGGTTGGTTGTCGGAGGAAACCGTTGACGATTTGAGCCGCCTCCAACGGCGGCGGGTCTGGGTGGTGGACCCGCTGGACGGCACCCGCGAGTTTCTGGCCGGCATTCCCGAGTGGTGTGTCTCGATCGCTCTGGTCGAAGACGGCCGCACCGTCGCCGGAGGCATCTGCAACCCCGCCAGGGAGGAGTTCTTTCTCGGCTCGCGTGAAACGGGAGTGACTCTCAATGGAGAGCCTGCTCGCCTACGCCCCTGCCGCAGCCTGACCGAGGCGGTTGTGCTCGCCAGCCGCAGTGAAACCGCGCGGGGCGAGTGGGCCGGCTTCCAGAACGCTCCCTTCCATGTGTGGGCGATGGGCTCGGTAGCGTACAAGCTGGCTTGCGTGGCCGTTGGCCGCGCCGACGCCACCTGGACACGGAGACCCAAGAACGAATGGGACGTGGCCGCAGGCGTGGCGCTGGTATTGGCGGCTGG
>DATEUS010000367.1:0-2000 GCA_035282985.1 Candidatus Acidiferrales bacterium | reverse complement strand
GCCGCTGCCCCCCCGCAACCGCCGCGACTTGGCGGAGCAGAACGGCGCCGTAGTGGAAGAGGGTATCGAGGCGCTGCAGAAAGCCGTCAAACTGAACGACAAGTACTTGGATGCCATCGCCTACCTCAACCTGATGTACCGCGAGAAGGCCGACATCGTCGAGAGCCCGCAGCAGCGCGAGGAGCTGCTGCAGTTGGCCGACGAGATGCACGAGCGCTACCAGCGCCTGCGCGAGGAGCTGCAGCAGGCGCCCGCCGCCCCCGCTTCCTAGTCGCCCTTTCTGCTACAATGAGGCTCGGTCCCGGCGACCGAGCCTTTTTTCTTGGCCGGGCCCCGGCGTCATGGGCGAGAGTCCTTCTACCCTCAAGCAGGAGACGGCAACACCTGTTCGGACATTGCCGCGCTTTGACGCGCTGCTGGCCAAGGTGCGCGAATACCGGCCGGTTGACGATCTCGACTTGCTGCGCCGCGCCTATGAGTTTTCCGCCCGCCAGCACCAGGCCCAGAAGCGCGCCTCGGGTGAGCCCTACCTTTCTCATCCCCTGGAGGTGGCCCACCTGCTGGCGGAAATGCGCCTGGACGTCACCTCCCTCTGCGTGGGGCTGCTTCACGACGTGGTGGAAGACACCCGCGTCGAGCTGGACACCCTGGAGCAGTGCTTCGGCGCTCCCGTCGCCCGCCTGGTGGAAGGCGTCACCAAAATCAACCGGCTCGACTTGTCCTCCCAGGAGGTCCGCCAGGCGGAAAACCTGCGCAACATGCTGCTGGCTATGGTGGGCGACGTGCGGGTCATTCTCATCAAGCTAGCCGACCGTCTCCACAACATGCGCACGCTGGAGTACCTGCCGGCGGAGAAGCGCGAGCGCGTGGCCCGGGAAACCCTGGAGATTTACGCCCCCATCGCCCACCGCCTGGGCATGGGGAAGGTGCGCACCGAGCTGGAAGACCTGGCCTTCCAGACGCTGGAGCCGGAGGCCTACGCTCACATCCGCGAGCAGCTGGAAAAGAAGCGCCGTCTGAACGAACGCTTTCTGGCCGACGTGCAAGGGGTGATTGCCGGGAAGCTGGAGCAGAGCGGGATTGCCGCCCAGGTGGAAGGCCGCATCAAGCGTCCCTACTCCATCCACCGCAAGATGACACGGCAGAGCATCAACCTGGATTCGATCTACGACCTGCTGGCCGTGCGCGTCATCACCGACTCGCCCCGCACCTGCTACGCCGCCCTGGGGGTGGTGCACCAACTCTGGCCGCCCCTGCCCGGACGCTTCAAGGACTACATCGCCATGCCCCGCCCCAACCTCTACCAGTCGCTGCACACCTCGGTGATTCATCCGTCGGGGCAGCCCTTCGAAGTGCAAATCCGCACCCAGGAGATGCACCGCGTGGCCGAGCAGGGCATCGCTGCCCACTGGCGGTACAAAGAAGGGGAAGCGGTCACGCCCGAAGAGCAACAGCGGGTCGCCTGGCTGCGCCACTTGATCGAATGGGCCCAGGAGGTGAAGGACCCCAGCGAATTCCTTTCCACTCTCAAAGTGGATCTCTACCCGGAAGAGGTCTATACCTTCACCCCCAAAGGCAAGGTTATTGTTCTGCCTCGCCGAGCCACGCCGCTGGATTTTGCCTACTCCATCCACACCGAGGTGGGCCACACCTGCGTGGGCGCCAAGGTCAACGGCCGCATCGTCCCGCTCGGTTATCACCTCCAGAACGGCGACATCGTCGAGATTCTCACCCAGGCGGGCCACACCCCCAGCCGCGACTGGCTCAGCACGGTGCGCACCTCTCGCGCCCGCAACAAGATTCAACACTGGATTCGCGCCCAGCAACGCCACCAGGCGGTGGAGCTCGGCCGGCGCCTGCTGGAGAAAGAGGCCCGCCGCCACAAGCTGGCTCTGAAGAAAGTGCCCGAGGCGGAGTGGCAAAAGCTGGCGCAGGAGTACGGCTGCCATCACATCGACGAGGTGTACGCCCGCGTTGGCTTCGGCAAGTACGCCCCACGG
>DATEUS010000366.1:0-2057 GCA_035282985.1 Candidatus Acidiferrales bacterium | reverse complement strand
CCGCCGCTGGGCGGTGGCGGTAATTGGCCCGGTGGAAAAAGCCGTCCGTGCTACAGTCAGCGCCGCCGACTCCCTGCTGGAAGAATACGTCGCCCTCTATAACGCCCGCCAGGAGAGCCAGCTTCTGCGGGCCGAGCTGGCCCGAGCCCGCCTGCGCCTGCACGAGTTGAAGACGCGCGCCGAGGAGTCCGACGAGCTGGCCGCCCTGTTGGAACTGAAGCAGTCCTATCCCCTGGCACCCCTGGTGGCGGCCCACGTCATCGCCGCCAGCCCGGCGGCGGCCACCCGTACGGTGCTCATCGACCGCGGGGCCGACCGCGGACTGATGCCCAATATGACCGTGCTCACCCCGGAAGGGGTGGTGGGCAAGGTCGTGGCGGTTTTTCCCGGCACCGCGCAGGTGCTGCTCATTACCGATGGCAAGAGCGGGGTGGGCGTGCGGGTGGCCGACTCGCAACTGGCCGGGGTGGTGAAAGGCACGGGGGGAACGCAGTGCCGACTCGACTACATCCCCAACGAGGAGACCCTGGCGCCGGGAACAGTGCTCTACACTTCGGGACAGGACCAGCTTTTCCCGCCCGGCTTGCCGGTGGGACGTATCACTTCGGTGGGCCCGGGCGAGATCTTTCTGGAGGTCGCGGTGGAGCCGGCGGCTCCCTTGGCGAGCTTGGACCATGTTCTGGTGCTCGCCGGGCCCCCCGAAACGCTGGGCACAGCCGCCCAGGGAGTGAAGACCTCCCCGCCGCCGGCGGGGCTGGCGCGTTGACCTGCCCGCTGGCAGCCCCACCCGCCAAGGACGATGCTTTGAGAGCGCAGGCCCGCACCACTCCGCCCCGGGTTCGGCGTCCAGCTCTTTTTCGGTACTGCCGTAATTTGAGTTCAACCCAGCGGCTCCCTCATCCCGAGCGGAGCCGAGGGACGCCGCTGGGCCCCTGTGGCAGGAGCCACAGGGTTGAACTTTTGTGTGACGGGTCCCTGTGCAGCGGAAGCTTCTTGCAGATTAGGACAGTACGCCTTTTCCCGCTCACAACGGAGGCACGGCGCTAGCATGGCGGGTCCCTACGAACGCCGACCGGAGGTCTACCACTTCCATCCGGCGGTGCTGGTGGTCACGGTGGGGCTGGCTGTCTTCCTGCAAGCCGCTCTGCCTCTCTACCTCCCGTTCCAGACCCTGTTCTCCTTGTTGGAGTTGCCCCTGTTGGTGGTGGTTTATTTCGGCTTCTCGCGGCGCAATCCCTCCACCGGCTTGCTGCTGGGTCTGACCATCGGGCTGCTGCAGGACGCGCTCAGCTACACGCCGCTGGGACTGTACGGCATGGCCAAGACCCTGGTGGGCTACGTGGCCTCCTCGCTCAGCAGCCGCGTTGACACCGACCGGGCGCAGCCGCGGCTGCTGCTCCTCTTTGGCTTCTACTTCTTCCACCAGTTCATCTACGCCCTGGAGCAGCGGCTGCTCCTCGACCAGCCGGCTGCTTTCGTCGGCCTGCCGGTGCTGGAGGGTGCGCTTGTAAACGCGCTTTTGGGTGTGTTAGTTTTTCACTTTCTCGACCGCTTTCGCCGGAGCACCTGAAGCCAGCCATGGCGCTGCTCGCCGAACCGAAACTGCCTTTGCAACGCCTCTCCCTGCTGCGCTACGCCGTGGTGGTTATCTTCGTGCTGTTGCTGATCGGCTTCTGGCAACTGCAGGTGGTGCGCTCGGACTATTACGCCAACCTGGCCGAGCGCAACCGCATCCGCACCCTGCCGGTGATGGCCCCCCGGGGGCTGATCGTCGACCGCGAGGGGCGACCGCTGGTGGACCACTACACCTCCTTTAGCGTCATCCTCATCCGCGACTACGTAGAGGAGGTGCAGGATGAGCTGCCGGTGATCGCCCGGGGCCTGGAGCTGGAGCCCGACGCGCTGGCCCGGCGCCTGGAGGAGTTCGCCGATGCCCCGCCTTACCAGCCGATCGTATTGAAGCAGGAAGCCACCCTGTCAGACATCGCCTTCATCGAAGCCCACCGCACCGACCTGCCGCAACTGGAGCTGCTGCTGGTCTACCGCCGGCGCTATCC
>DATEUS010000365.1:0-8651 GCA_035282985.1 Candidatus Acidiferrales bacterium | reverse complement strand
GAGTCCGGGCTGTCTGGAAGCCCCCGGCCGAGCGCACCGGCACCATTACGGATATTGCCTACTTCGAGCCGATGCCGGCGGCCAAGACCACGAAGACGCCAGGGACAAAGAAAGCCAGCCGTACGGCGCGGAAGGCCAAGGGACGCAAGCGATGAAAAGCGCAAGGAAGAAAACTCTCGTCCCGGCGGAGACCGGCACCGCGGCCCGCATTCCCCTCTGGCGGGGCGAAATTCCGCTACAGTCGTTCTACACTGCCGGGCTGGGCGGGCAGATTTTCTTTGAGGCGCTGAAGAACCGCGGCGAGCTGGTAGGGACGTGCTGCGAGCCTTGCCGGCAGGTCTACGTCCCCGCGCGCGCCTTTTGCGAGCGCTGTTTCGCTGAGCTGACCGAGCCGGTCAAGGTCAAGCCACAGGGCACGCTGGCCAGCTTCACCTTCTGCAGCCTTGACCATGACGGCCGTCCGTTGCCGAAACCTTTGGCTCTGGCTCTGGTGCGGCTCGAGGGCGCCACCACGCTGATGCTGCACTGCCTTCTCAAGGTGAGCGACCCAGCGGACGTCAAGATCGGTGCTCCCGTCAAAGCCGTGATCAAACCCAAGCTCGAACGCACCGGCTCTATCCTCGACATCGAAGGGTTCATACTGGCGTGAAGGTGGTTGATCGGTTTATTGGTTGATCGGCTGCCTGCATTTGTGCCGTCCTCGGCGGTGTCTCTGCGACCTTTGCGTCTCTGCGGTTTGCTTCCCTTCCCTGTGCTATGCTTGGCGGGCACGAGGATTGGGACCTTCACATAACTTCGGAGGTAGAGAGCTATGAGCCGGTTTCTTCGCACTCTGTTCGGAATCGCGACCGCCTCGCTGGTTTTTCTTGCCGGCGTGGCCGTGGGGCAGAACCAGTACGGGCAGCCTAAGACGGTGCTGCACGTGGTGGCGCTGAAATGGAAAGCCGACGCCACCGACGAGCAGAAGCAGAAGGCCATCGACGGCATCAAGGAGATGGCCGCCACCATCCCCGGGATCAAGAACATCTGGCTCAAGACCGACCGGGTGCAGCCGCGCGAGTACTCCGCCGCCTTTGCCATCGAGTTCGAGAATCGAGCCGCCGCCGACGCCTATGCCGAGCACCCGGCCCACGAGGCCTGGTACGAAATCTATATCCCCATCCGCGAGGAGAGCCGCTCGCTCCAGGTTACCAACCCCTAGCGGAACCCATGAGCACGGCCAATCCGAACGCGAACGACTACGTGGACACCACCGTGCGGGTGCGCTACGCCGAGACCGACCAGATGGGTGTGGCCTACTACGCCAACCACCTGGTCTGGTTCGAGCTCGGGCGCACCGAGCTGTTCCGCCGGCGCGGCTACGTCTATCGGGACTTGGAAGAACAGGAGGGCTACTTTCTTACCGTCGCCGAGGCCCGCTGCCGCTACCACTCCCCCGCCCGCTACGACGAAGTCCTGACCGTGCGCACCCGGGTGGAGGAGGTGCGCACACGCATGGTTGCCTTCTCGTACGAAATCCTGGCGGAGGACGGCCGCAAGGTGGCCACCGGCGAGACCCTGCACGTGGTTACCGACCGCCAGGGCCGACCATGCACCCTACCTGAGAAATATCGACAAGCGCTGCTGGCCCCGGCCAAGGCATTGCGAGCGGGCTAACCGATCAACCAGTGAACCAATCAACCGATAAACCATGACCATCGAGTTGACCGGAAACGACTTGAACGTGGCGCAGTTCTCCCGCGTGGTCTTTGACCGTGAGCCGGCGGCGCTGGCGGCTGCCGCCCGTGCAGCGATGGAGCGCTCCCGCGCCGTGGTAGACAAGTTTGCCGCCGGAGATGCCGTGGTCTACGGCGTCACCACCGGCTTCGGCGATCTCGCTCAGGTCAAGATTCCCACCGACCAATTGCGCGCGGTTCAACTCAACCTGCTGCGCAGCCACGCCAGCGGCGTGGGCGAGCCGCTGAGTGAGACTGAGAGCCGCGCCACCCTGCTGCTGCGCGCCAACGTACTGGCGAAGGGTTTCTCCGGCACCCGCGTGGTCATCGTCGAACGCCTCTGCCAAATGCTCGACCATGGTGTCCATCCCGTCATTCCGTCTCGCGGGTCGGTGGGTGCCAGCGGCGGTCTGGCCCCGCTGTCGCACCTGGCGCTGGTCTTGCTGGGCGAGGGCGAGGCCTACGTCAACGGCGTGCGTGTGAGCGGTGGTGACGCCTTGCGCCGCGCCGGCATCGAGCCGGTCCAACTCGAAGCCAAGGAGGGTCTGTCCCTCATCAACGGGACGCAGCCTTCGCTGGCCGTGGGCCTGCTGGCGCTGCTGGAAGCGGAGAACCTGGTCGAAACCGCCGACGTTGCCGCTGGCCTTTCGCTTGACGCCCTGCGCGGCACGCCTATGGCTTTCGACGAGCGCATCCACCGCCTGCGCCCCTTCTCCGGCCAGCTTCGCACGGCGGCTAACCTCCGCCGACTGAACGAGGGCAGCGAGATTCGCCAGTCGCATATCGACTGCCCGCGCGTGCAGGACGCCTACAGCCTGCGTTGCACCCCGCAGGTTCACGGCGCCGTGCGCGACGCTCTCGCCTACGTGCGCGGGATCTTTGAGACCGAACTCAATGCCGGCACCGACAACCCCCTGGTCTTCGCTGAACAGGACGAGGTTGTTTCCGGGGGCAACTTCCACGGCCAGCCCTTGGCGCTGGCGCTCGATGTCTTGGGCATCGCCCTGGTGCAGCTCGGCAACATCAGCGAGCGCCGCGCCGAGCGCCTGGTCAATCCCGCCCTCAGCGGGCTCCCGCCTTTCCTCACTCGTCAACCCGGAGTGAATTCCGGCTTCATGATGGCCCAGGTCACCGCCGCCGCCCTGGCCTCGGAAAACAAGGGCCTGGCCCATCCGGCGTCGGTTGATTCCATCCCCACCAGCAGCAACGAAGATTTTGTTTCAATGAGCATGGGGGCGGCGCTGAAGACCCGGCAGATCGTGGACAACGTCAGGACCATCCTGGCGGTGGAACTGCTCTGCGCCTGCCAGGGGATTGACCTCCTAGCACCGCTCAAGACCGGCCACCTGGCGGCACAGGCGCTGGCAGCCGTCCGCCGCGTTGTGCCCACGCTGGAGCAGGACCGCATCCTCGCCCCCGACATCGAAGCCGTCCGCCAGCTCATCTCCCAGCGCACCTTCCAAGAACTTCTTACCTCCTAACCGGCTGCGGCTCTGCCCCTGTCCTCTGTTGTTGCTCTCTCTGCGTCCTCAGTCGCAGCGAAGCCTGCCTGCGGCAGGCAGGCGGAGATCCTGAGCGAAGCCGAAGGGCACCTCTGTGGTAGAAGCGGTGCCCTGATCCACCTCGGTGGGTATCTATTGTGGGGAACCCACCTGCAAGAGTATGCTGGACGCAAGTCGCACATGTTCACCTGTCCCAATTGTCAGAATCGCTTGCGCCGAGTCAGCGCCGAGGGCGGGGTCTTCTGGGCCTGCGGCTACTGCGGCGGCTTGGCGGTCAGCCTGCCCTTGTTAATGCGGGCGACTGGACGAAAGTTTGTGGGAGACTTGTGGGCGGGCGCGCGCGAGAGCAAGAAGTCCAAGCGCGCTTGCCCGATATGTAACAACCCCACAGCTTTCGTTTCGGCTACGGCAGGCCCCAGAACCTTGGCGCTTGATGTGTGCACGTATTGCCGCTTCGTCTGGTTTGACCCCACAGAGTACGCGGCCACGCCGAGACCCACTCTTGAAGAATCGACGACTGAAGCCGGCCGCTTGCTGGCCCGCTGGGAAGCGCAATTGCAGGGAGGAACACCGGCCGAGCTTGAGACAGCAAACAAGTATGTGGACAAATGGTGGAAGTGGGTCCCCCCGGTGCTGGGAATGCCGGCAGAGCGGGAGACCGCCCCTTTGCTGCTCCAGCCGTGGGTCACCTGGGCGGTGGCGGCCGTCATCACAGCGGTCACCTTGGTCGCCTTCTTTGATCTTGAATTTGCCATCACTCGTTTCGGCCTGATTCCCGCGCACTTCTGGCGCTATGCCGGGCTGACTTTCCTCACCTCGTTTCTTCTGCACGGCGGCCTGCTCCATCTCCTAGGCAATCTGTACTTCCTGATGGTGTTTGGCGACAACGTGGAAGATTTTCTGGGACGATCCCGCTATCTCTGGCTTGTTCTTCTGGCCGCGTTGGCTGGCGATGTCTTGCACATCGCCATCGATCCCCACTCCACCCTTCCTTCCGTTGGAGCCAGTGGAGGAATCTCCGGCGTCGTGGCCTTCTACGGACTTCAATTCCCTCGGGCCCGCCTCCTGGTCCTGCTGCGATTCTTCTTCTTCTATCCACTGCGCATCACGGCCAGAATCGGCCTGTTGCTTTGGATTCTGTTTCAACTTGTCGGCGTGTGGCTGCAACTGGCAGGCTTCACCCACGTCAATCACCTTGCCCACCTGGGTGGCGCGGCAGTAGGAGTTCTTTTCTGGCTGCGGCTTCGGAACGAATAGGGTGCGCGTCATAGACGGGACTCAGGCGAGGGCGCGGCGCAGGAAAGGGATGAAGCGCAGCCCAGCCCAATAACTGAAAGGGGGCTTGGCCAGCGTGTAGTGGCCGCAAGAAAGCTGTAATACCTCGTGGGGGATGCCCTGCTCTGCCAACGCCTGCCAGAGTTGGCAGGAGAACTCGGGCAGGAATGAAAGATCGTAGCGGCCTGAGACCAGCAGCAGCTTCTTGCCCGCCCCTTTCATCCGGGAAACGAATGGATAGGGACTGATGGGCGCCCAGAAGTGTCGGATCTCGTCCGGGCTGACGTGTGCTTTCAGCCCCTCCCAGACATGGGCCGTGACCATGCCGGTGCGAACCACGTCGGCAAAGTAGGTGGAGACGTGGAGGAACACACCTGCCCGGAGCGCCGGCTCATGGGCGGTAGTGATGAAGGCCACTGCCGACCCGATGCTCGTGCCAAGTATCCCCAGGCGGTCGTAGCCCTGCCGTTCGAGCCAACACACCGCCCGGCGGGCATCCAGCACCGCTTGGCGCGTAGCCTGCAAAGTAAGACCAATGTTGGGGCTGACCATGGGGTCGGCGCGTTCCACGCCCGGCGGCTTGCGCTCGTCGTGATAGGGCAGACTCAGGCGCAGAGCGTTGATGCCGAAACGGCTCAGGACGCGGCAGATGTTGACGTGGGCGTCAGGCTCGGCGTTCCATTGCGGCAGCACCAGGACGGCGCGCCGTGTGCCCGCCGCCGCCCGCCCGTTCCCAGAGCTCGCCCGAGCAGGAAACCACCGCGCCACCACCCGGTTGTTCTCCCGGTAGGGTGATTCAATGGCGCTGGGGAAGGTGAGCACGCCGTCCTTGAATTCATAGTGCTTCGCCGGCTTGACGGCAAAAAAGCGGTCGCTGTCGCGGAGAGCATCGTCGGCGTACCGGTGGAGGAAAGCGCGCGGGTCGTCGCGCGCCGGATCGCCGCCCAGATGCTCGATGCCCCAGGCAAAGGGATGCGTAACCCGGCGCGTCTCCCGCTGCCAGTGGGCGCGCTCCAGAAAGTGAATAGCTCTCCGCAGCATCGGCTCACACGGATTATTGCGGCTCGACGCTAACAAATCAACCGAGGGCACGATACTGGCTGAAACCAACTGGCCGCCGCCGCCCGGATTTGCGATAATCGCTGCCGAGATTCCAGGATGAACCGACTCACGGTCACCCTGATCACCCGCGACGAGGAGAAGAACCTTCCGCGCGCGCTGGCCTCGCTCAGCAACCTGGCCGACGAAATCGTTGTCGTCGATTCGGGCAGCACCGACCGCACCTGCGAGCTCGCCCGCCAGCATGGCGCCCGTGTTCTCGAGCGCCCCTGGACCAACTACAGCGACCAGAAGAATTTCGCCGCCGCCCAGGCCACCTATGACTGGGTATTAAACCTCGACGCCGACGAAGAGCTCAGCCCCGGACTCCAGACCTCGCTGCGCCGTTGGAAGGAGGACACACCCACAGCAGTCGCCTACCACATGCGGCGCAAGGCCCGCTACCTGGGTCGCTGGATCCACCACTCCGGCTGGTATCCCGATCCCAAGCTACGACTCTACCGGCGCGACCGCGCCCACTTCATCCACGAGCTGCACGAAAAACTGCAGGTGGAGGGCCTCGTGGGTTGGCTCGAAGGCGACCTTCACCACTACACGGTTGACACCTTTGGGGAGCACATTCGCAGCGTTCGCCGCTACACCACTCTGGCGGCGGCCCAACTGTTTGCCGCCGGCCGGCGTCGCTGGCTGCTGCCAATGCTGTTCGCCTCGCCGTGGGCCTTCTTGCGGACATTCTTCCTACAGCAGGGCTTCCGCGACGGCTACCGGGGCTTCCTGATCGCGCTGATGGCTGCCTACTACGTCTTCCTCAAATACCGCAAGCTGGGCGTCCTCGTGCGCGGCGGCTCGCTCGAATCCGGGCCGGGGAGGGCCCGCTCTTGAACACCTTGCACGTAGACCTCGGCCGCACCTGGCGCGGCGGCCAGAAGCAGGTCTGGCTGCTGCTCCGCGGACTCCGGACCCGAGGCCATGGCGCCGAATTGCTTGCACCGCGCGATTCTCCGCTAGCCCGCCGCTGCCTAGCCGAAGGATTCCCCGTCCACCCTGTCGGCACCCACGCCGCCCGCCTGCAAGCAGCTTACCGTCTGCGTCGCCGACTGGCGCAGGAACGGTTCGAGATCGTGCACGCGCACGACGCCCATTCGCTCACGGCGGCCTGGCTCGCCCGCGTGCACTGCCGCACTCCTGTGGTGGCCTCCCGTCGGCTGGCTTACCCGCTACAGCCCGGCCCCGTGGCACTCAGTCGCTACCGCGTTGCCCGCCGCGTCTTGGCCGTCTCCCGATTCGTGGAGGAAAGCACCATTCGCTCGGGCCTGTCGCCTGACCAGGTGGAGGTGGTCTATGACGGCGTTGAGCTGCCTCCCTTTCCTGCGCCGCGAGCACGACTCGAAGCGCGCGCGCGCTGGGGCGCGGCACCGGATCAGCCCATCCTCGGATGCGTGGGCTACCTGCTACCGGAGAAGGGTCAGGAGATTCTTCTTCGCGCCTTGCCGGCGGTGCTGGCAGAATTCCCTTCGTGCCGCCTACTGCTTGCCGGCGACGGTCCCTCCCGGCCGCAACTCGAGCGTCTGGCGCGCGAGTTAGGAGTGGAGCCAGCCGTGCAATTCACCGGTTTCGTGGATGCAGTCGAGCAGGTCTACGCCGCCCTTGATGTCTTTCTGTTCCCCTCGCGGGCCGAGCCGCTGGGCAGTTCACTACTCGATGCTATGGCTCGCGGGCTGCCCATCGTAGCGACCGAGGGCGGCGCTGTCAGCGAAGTAGTGGAAGACAACCGAAACGGCCTTCTGGTCTCCGAACGCAACCCGGCCGCCGTGGCCACGGCGATTCTCCGCCCGTTGCGCGATCCGGCTCTTGCCGCCCGCCTGGGCGCTGCTGCCCGCGAGACCATTCGCCAGCGTTTCACCGCCGACCACATGGTCGAGCGCACCCTAGGCGTCTACCAGGCACTCACACCAGCAGAAGCCCACCCATGACCATCGCGCTCGACGCCACCTACAGTCTTGGCCGCAACCCCTCAGGCGTTGCCGTCTATTGCCGCAGAATCATTGACGCCCTTGTCCGTGCCGCCCCGGAGGAACGCTTCCTCCTCTGCTATCGCAGCAACCGTTTCTTCCGTGCGCTGACCTCCCGGCGGCCGGCCACCAATTGTTCACGTCGGCTGCTGGAAGAACCTGTCTGCTCCCTCACCCTAAGGCGGGCCACCGTCTTCCATGGCCTGAACCAACGGCTACCCCGGTGCAAGCTCCCGCCCGCCGTCACTACCTTCCAGGACCTGTTTGTGATCTCCGGCGACTACTCGACCCCGGAATTCCGCCAACGCTTCACCATGCTGGCGCGCGATGCCGCTGCCCGGTCCGACCACATCATTGCCGCCTCACAGTTCACGGCCGCCCAGGTGCGCGATTACCTCAACTACCCCGAATCCCGAATCACGGTCATCTACCATGGCGTGGACCCGATCCCCGATCTTCCTCCGGCTGAGCTGGAGGACTTCCGCCACCGCCACCAGCTCGAAGCCCCGTTTCTGCTCTGCGTAGGCGCGATTCAGGTCCGCAAGAACATCAGCCGTCTGGTGCAGGCGTTTGAGCGCATGGGCGGCGATTGTCTGTTGGTGCTGGCTGGCTCGGACGGAACCGGGGCCGAGCAGATTCGCCAGCAGATCCAGGCCAGTCCCGCCCGGGAGCGCATTCGCCTCTTGGGCTACGTTGACCAGGATACTCTGGCCAAGCTGTACCGCACCGCTGCGGCCTTCGCCTTTCCCTCGCTCGATGAGGGCTTCGGCCTGCCCGTTCTCGAAGCCATGAGCGCCGGCTTGCCCGTAGTCACCTCGAACCGCTCCGCCCTGGGCGAGGTTGCCGGCGAAGCGGCCTTGCGGGTCGACCCCGACCAAACCGAGGGAATCCAGCTTGCGCTTGAGCGCGTACTCTTCGACACTGACTGCCGGCAACGCCTCATCGAGGCGGGCTACAAACGGGCGGCCGAGTTCACCTGGGAAAAAACGGCGGCTGCCACGCTGAAGGTCTACCGGCGCCTGTGAGGAGCGGATGAATCTCTGGCTGCTCATCTGGGTTTTCCTTCTCGGGCTGTGCCTGGGGAGCTT
>DATEUS010000364.1:0-8122 GCA_035282985.1 Candidatus Acidiferrales bacterium | reverse complement strand
AGCTTTTCTCTTTTTCCTTTCCGTTCTGTTTTTGAGAGGCAGCAGCCTGCGTGGCTGCTGGGGCAGCGGCGTGGTGCCCGTGCGTCCGTTCCAGTGCCCGGCTCAGGGGCGCGCGCCCGCTCCACCAGCTCGCGTCCATGGGATAGACGGCGGGATCGAAGATGACCCAGTAGAAGTGCCAGACCAGGATGGCCAGCGTGGCCAGGATGGCTTCGTAGAAGTGGACGGCGGTGGCGGCGTCGCTCATCCACTTGGGGAACCAGCGCAGGGTGAAGTTCTCGAACCAGAGCAGGAAGCCGGTCAAAGCCATAATGGCCGTTCCCCACATGAACGCCAGGTACTCGCTTTTTTCGATGTAGCCGAGCTTGACCCCAGCCGGCGGGTCTTTGCGCAGGCCGAGGTAGTAGCGGAAGCGCTCGCGCAACTCGTGCCAGTCTTCCAGGCTCGGGCGCATGGCGGCGATGCAGGCGCGCGCCCGCGTGCTCCGCGCTAGATGGATCAGGTGGAAGCCGAGAGCGGACAGCAGAACCACGGCGGCGATGCGGTGCAGCCAGCCGCGTCCCAAGCCTGCCTCCCAATGCGCCACCGGCTGGGCCCACCAGCTATCCGGGTATTTCAGCGCAAAGCCGGTGTAGGCCAGGGTCGTAAAGCTGAGGATGACCAGCCCGTGAGCGACGCGGAAGCCCAGGTTCATCCGTTCTTCTTCGGTGGTGACCCCGGCCAGTCTGCGAACAGCGGGGGCGCGGGCTTTGCGGAGGAAGTCGAGCAGGTTGTGCAGCAGCATGCCGCCGATCATCAGGTAAATGAGTGCCAGGTAAGCGAGGCGGATGTAGTAGACCACCGCGAACTGCCGTTCGGTCGTCACCACGTGCACCGGCCCCAGGGCGTAGCGGGTGCCGGCCCCGGGGTGGCACTGGCCGCAGGTCTGGGCCAGGTTGGCCGGGTTGACGTGGGAGCGCGGGTCGGAGGAGGGTTGGATGTCGTGCACGCCGTGGCAGGAGGCGCAGTTGGCCACGGTCTGCACCCCGGCGCGCGCTGCCAGCCCGTGGTAGCTGTCTTCGTAGGCAGGGACTTTGTCCAGCGACAGCCCGTACTTCTCGCTCAGGCGGAGGTCGCTGTGGCAGTGCCCGCAGGTCTGGGTGGGGATGTTGGTGGGGAAGACGGGCGAGCCGGGCTCGCGCGGCGAAAGGATGCGGTGCTCGCCGTGACAGTCGGTGCAGACGGGGGCGTCGCGCACCCCGCGGGCGACGGCCACCCCGTGGACGCTCTGCTTGAAAGCGGCGGCGATTTCTTTGTGGCAGACGCCGCAGGTATCAGGGACGCGCTGGTGGAAAACTTTGGAGCGCGGATCGGTAGCGGGGAAGATGGCGTGGTTGCCGTGACAGTTGCTGCACGTGGGACCAGCGCGGCCTTCGATGACCGTGCGGGCGTGCACGCTGGCGCGATAGGCTTCAACAGGACGCACGACGGTGAAGTGGTACTTGGCGGCCATCTCGGGGTTGGCGTGGCAGCGGGCGCAGGCCTGGGCCAAGTGCGACCAATGCACAGCGGAAGCCTCTTCGGTGTGCGGCGTGATGGCATGGGTGTCGCCGTGGCAGTCAGCGCAGGCGGCGGCTTCGGTGATGCCGCGGGCGCGGCCTTGGCCATGGATGCTCTTCTGGTAGCTTTCGACCGCGTCGGCGTGGCAGGCGGCGCAGTCAACCTGCTTGACCCCCTCGGCGTGGGGGAACTCGGCGGCGCCGCTGTGGCAGTCGGTGCAGGAGAAAACCCCGTGGGCGCTGGCAGGAAACTTTACGGCGTCAATTCTGTCGCCGTGGCAGGCCAGGCAGTCTTGGTTCTCTGGCACCGAGGGGGACGCCAGGATCAGCGCGAGCGCGATAGCCATGGTCACGAGCATCTCAGGATCCTTGCCTGTCGCTGATCGGCAAACCCCCCTATCGGTACGCAAACAGCATTGCGTAGATGATCCAGACGACGATGCTGAACCCAAGGGCCAGCGCCGTCCAGGCAAACCCCCGAACCGTCCTTACGACGATGGGCGGGTACGCCTCGGCCAGATTTTCCTCCAGCTTCCCGCTCGCGACGAGCGCTGTGTACTCTCGGGGCTTGTCCCTCTTCAACTCCGCCAGCGACATGCGGCCTGTGAAGATCGCGAGATCCATGGGAAACTTCTCCGGCCGCAGGTGGGTATTGAAGAAGTGCACGGTGAAAATGAAGCCAGTGGCGAGCAAGGCCTCGTCGCTATGGATGATGGTTGCTACGTTGATGAAGGACCCCGGCAGGACCCGCGTGAAGAGCACCGGAAACCAGAGCATGAGGCCGGTGGTGCCGATGATGGCGATTCCCCAGAACACTGCGAAGTAGTCGAACTTCTCCCAGTACGTCCAGCGCCCGTAAGCGGGGCGGGGACCAAGCGCCACAAACCACTTCACCGTGGCCAAGAACTCGGCAAAGTCCTTTCGGGTGAAAAGAATGGTGTCGGGGCCGAGGATGAGAGCCCGCCAGGATAGGTGTTGTCGTTTCTTGCGGCGATAGATGTCCCAGAGGTGTGTGAAGAAAACCCCGAACATCAGCACGGCAGCGGCGCGGTGGATGTACCCCGCGGTCTCAAACCCACCCAGGAGGCGTGACAGGATGACTGCCCATCCCGTGTAGGAGAACTTCAGCGTCAGCCCCGTGAAGGCGAGGCTCATGAAGCTCACGATCATGGCGGTGTGCAGGATCCGGTTCAGCCGGGTGAACCGGACAAACTGTCTCTCCTCAGGCCTACGGTTGGCTATGCTCGCCTCCCTCGGCGGCCGATGCTTCCGACCGCTCCAATTGAGCCTCCCCCCTGGGCTCCTCCGCCCCCTCCGATTCGGCCGCTCGCAGTTCGCGGCGCATCTGCAGAGCACGTGGGAGCCAGAGGAGAGTATGGAGCCCACTGATGGTGAAAGTGCCAATGAGCAGCGCCGTCATTCCCCAGAACGCCCAAAAGAGAAAGGGATACTTGTGGGGGTCGTGGTGCGTGGCATGGGTGAGGTAGCCGGCGAAACGCCGTGTGGCGCCGGGGTGGCACTGCTGGCAGGTCGCGACTACGTTGGCGCGGCTCAGATGCGAGCGTGGGTCCGACACGGGGAGCACGTCGTGGGCCCCATGGCAGTCGTAGCACTTCGCCGTCTTGGTGTAGCCGAGCCGGGACACTTTTCCGTGATAGGTGTCGAAATAGGTTTTGGCGATCTCGTCGTGGCAGCGGCCACACTTGCCCATAATGTCGAGCTTAAACGGATCCTCATCGGTCCGGCGGATGGTGTGGGCGCTGTGGCAGTCGCTACAGATCGGCAGCTCCTTGTCGGACTTCGCCATCCGCACGGCATGCACGCTCTGTAGGAACTGCTCCTCGATGCCGTAGTGGCAGCGACCGCAAGTGGCCGGCACGTTCTTAGGGTTGACGCTCGACTCGGGGTCGGAGCGGGGCAGGACGCTGTGGGCGGTGTGGCAGTTGTTGCAGGTCGCCGTCACCGTCAGGCCGCTCTTGAGCAGCCCCTTGCCGTGGATGCTCTCACTGTAATGCTCGATGATCTCATGCTGCCGTCCGAGATAGCGCACGGTAGCCTTTTGTCCCTCGCGGTGGCACCGCCCGCAGAGCTTCGGGACATTCGTGGCAAAGGTCACCGACTGGGGATCCTGCTTCCCCAGCACCACGTGGGTGCCGTGACACTCCTCGCACGTCGGGGCGTTGGGGTCGTTCTTGGCTAGGAGCTGCCCGTGGGTGCTCCTCTGGTACTGCTGCCCGATCTCGGCATGACAGGAGGCGCAGTCCACTTTCCGTGTAATCGTCTCGCAGGGGCGCACGCGAGAGGCATTGACCTCGGAGTGGCACTGGCTGCATGCGGTTCCGGCGTGGCGCGACCGCGCGAGCTCCTCCGCGCGGACGGTGAGGGACCGGCCGTCCCGCGCGCCCTTGATCCGCGCGTTTGTGTGGCAGCGCAAGCAGTCCGCGTCGGCCATGCCCTGGGTGTAGAAAACCTTTCTTATTTTGTGGGGCTGGTGGCAATCCACGCAGGCCGGCAGGGCGTGCACTTCCTTCTCCCACAGCTCACCTTTGATGACCTTGCGGTGCACGGACTCGATCTGGGCGTGGCAGCGGGTACAGGTGGCGGCAATGTTACGCCGAGCTATGGACGAGGAGGGATCGGTGTGCGGCAAGATGAGATGGGCGGTGTGGCACGAGGCACAAGTGGGGGCTACCACGAGGCCTTTCCTGAGGAGCCCCTCCCCGTGGATGCTCTCCGAGTAGTTTTCCAGGATGTGATCCTGATGAATGCGGCGGCTCACCTGGACGGGCGTTCCCTCCTGGTGACACCTGCCACAGACGAAGGGCACCTTCAAAGGCGCCACGGCTGAGCGCGGATCGTTCACCGGCAGGATGTCGTGGTTGCCGTGGCACTCGACGCAGTGCGGCGCCAGCGGGTCGCCACGGGCGATTGCCTTGCCGTGGAGCGACCGGGTGTGCTGCTGCTGCTCTTGGGTGTGACATGCGCCGCAGCCGACCTTGGCCAGTGGCGTAGAGTGCGGCAGTTCCTTCCCCTCCAGGTCAGCGTGGCACGACGTGCACGACAGGGCGCCGTGGACCGATGCGGAGAACCTCCCCGCCTCCACGAAGAGCGTCACCGTCCGCCCTGCTCGCTCGGTCGTCAAGTCCTTGTCGCTATGGCAGGCCAGGCACTCTTCCGTGGTCTGGGCTGCCGCGCCGGGTGCAACGAGCGCGGCGAGGAACAGGCCGGCGAGGGCGGCGTGGCGACCAGCGCCGGTCGGCTCCCGTCGGGGTGCTGGTTTGGAGCTCGTCAGCGACAACGCCACCTCCGCAAACGACCTACGCCGCGCATTATACGCCCCGCAGAGAGCCACGGTGAGCGCAAATACACGGGCTTTGCAACGGGTGGGATGTCCGCGGTTGACGCGCCCTACCGCAGATGTGATACTCGGGCCGTAAAAAATACGCAAGCACTCGCCCAGCCGCCCCCGAGGGAGGCCGATGCCACGCGCAAATCAAAGCTTTTGGCAAGAAGCGCTGCGGCGTGCGGTGCGCCCGGTCTCGTATCTGGGCAACAACCGCCTGAGCCAGGCCGGGATCGTTGTCACGACGGCCAGCGCCATCACCCTCCTCACTTTCTATACCACTGAGTTCTTCGGAGTACGCGTCAGCCCCTACGTGGGCATCATCACCTACCTGATTCTTCCTGCCGTCTTTGTGCTCGGACTTCTGCTCATCCCGGCCGGGATCTGGCATAAGTTCCACGGCGAGAAGCTGGCCGGGCGGCTGCCCGGCGAGTATCCGCAGATCGACCTCAGCAGCCCCAAGCTGCGCGAGACCATCCTCTTCCTGATGGTGATGACCGGGGTGAACTTGGCGCTTTTCCTCACCGTCACCTACCGCGGCGTGCACTACATGGACTCGGTGCAGTTCTGCGGGCTCACCTGCCACTCGGTGATGCAGCCGGAGTACATCGCCTACCTGAACTCGCCCCACGCCCGTGTAGGCTGTGTGGAATGTCACATCGGGCCGGGAGCCCCCTGGTTCGTGCGCTCGAAACTGTCCGGCTCCTGGCAGGTGATTTCGGTGAATTTCAATCTGTACCCGCGGCCCATCCCCACCCCGATCGAGAGCCTGCGTCCGTCGCGGGAGACTTGCGAGCAGTGCCACTGGCCGTTGAAGTTCCATGGCGACAAGCTGGTGGTGAAGTCGCAGTACGAAGAAGACGAAAGCAACAGCCTGAGCAAAACGGTGCTGCTGATGCACACCGGCGGCATTGACCGGCTGACGGGGAAGCCGCAGGGCAACCACGGCGTCCACCTGCAACCCGGGGCGTCGATTGAATACGTCGCCACCGACCATCAGCGCCTGGAGATTCCCTACGTGCGCTACCAGCAGTCGAGCGGCGAAGTGATCGAGTACGTCTCCGACGTCGCGGAGAAGCCGCTGGAGGCGCTGCGGGCGATGCCGCAGCGGCAGATGGACTGCATGGATTGCCACAACCGACCCACCCACACCTATGAGATGCCGGGCCCGGCGATAAACACGGCGATGGCGGCGGGGATGATCGATCCTTCGCTGCCCTACGTGAAGAAGAAGGGGATGGAACTCTTGCAGGAAAAGTACGGCTCCCACGAGGAGGCCGTGGGGCGGATTCAAGCTGGCCTGCGGGAGTTCTACCAGAAGGAGTACTTGGAGTTGTTCAGCTCACCCAACCTGACGGTGGAGCAGGCCGCTGACGCATTGGTGGAAATCTACAGCCGCAATGTTTTCCCCCCAATGAATATCTCTTGGGGGACCTACCAGAACAACCTGGGCCACGAGGCGTTTCCGGGCTGCTTCCGCTGCCACGGCGGCCTGCACAATACCGCCGACGGTGCGCGCTCCATCCCCAGCGATTGCGATACCTGCCACAACCTTCTGGCCGTCGGAGAATCGAATCCGGAAATCCTGAGTTCCCTTGGGGTCCGCTAGCTCGGAGGTTGTCCTCGCAGGCCGACGTCTAACCGGCCGCCGGGTGCTGCTCGGCCTCGGGCCAGGGCGGCAGCAGGGCAATTAACAGCAGCAGCAGGAGCAGCGGCAGCAACAGCAGGAATCCGGCCACAAACAGCCCCTCCGGTCCCAGCAACTCCATCTTGTAGACCGTCAGGCCCCGCAGGCTCTTGGAGAAGAGCTGGCCGCCGATGACCACGTTCCAGCGGGTGCTGAAGATGCCAATCTGGATCAGTACCGCCGCACCAGCGTAAAGGAGCCGGCGCAATTCATCCGGCAGCGCGACCATGCCGCGGCTGCGGAGGGCGGGGGAGACCAATCCGAGGAGAAGCAGAGGTACCAACGTCCCCAGTAGGGCCTGCAACACCACCAGGCTGAGGAACAGCCGGCTGGTGACAAGCTGAGAGAGGATGTGGATGGACTCTTCGGCTTCGTAGAGCCGGTGGATGAAATCCAGCATTTCCAGGGAGAAGTCCAGCACCAGGGCGTAGAAAAGGAAGACGGCCAGCTTGTCCAGGCAGGCCATGTCGACCGACTTGGAGCGCAGCAACGTCCCCAGCAGGTAGAAGAGCAGTAACAGGGCGATGCCGGAGACGATGGCGGAAAAGAGGAAGACAATGGGAATCAACACGCTCGACCACCAGGGGTTGGCCTTCACTGAGCCGAAGATAAACCCCACATAGCCGTGGAGCAGGAAGGCCGAAGGAATGCCGATGATGGTAATGAGCCGTCCGGCGTTCTCGTCGAAGCGCAGCGCCCGCGGCGAGAGGTCGGTGGCCCCCAGCGTGAGCGCCCAGTGCAACCACCGGCGCAGGCCATGCTCTTGCTGCGACCACAACACCAGGTCCTTGCGATAGTCGAACCAGATTTCCAACAGCAACACTACCATCAGGTACCAGGCGTAGACGAAGCCGAACATAGCCATGGCGGAGTGCAGATTCGGGGTCAAGAAGATCTCGAAGGCACGCTCGGGATGGCCGAGGTGGGCGAGCAGGGGCAGCGGAGCCACAATCAGATAGGCCAGTGCCGTCAGCAGTGAGAGCCGGTAGGTGGGTTGCAGTTCCCGCACATTGAACACCCGCACCAGCGAGGCGAGGATGAAGGCGCCGGCCACCAAGCCGGTGACGTAGGGATAGACGACGATCAGGAGTCCCCAGTGCAGCTCCACCTCGTTGGGGTAAATATAGCCTACGACCTGGCGCAAGACTTCTTGGAAGGGTTCCACGGCTAGCGCACCTCCCCGTCCAAGTTGGCGTACAAGACCTTGGGCACAGTGTTCAAATGGGGCTTCAGCACTTGCGTCTTGCTGAAGCGGTTGAAACGCGCCAGCGGGCTGCTGCGCTGCTTGAGGTCGCCGAACACCCGCGCTCCGGTAGGACAAACCTCGGCGCAGGCCGGGAGCAGTCCCTGCACCACCCGGTGGTAACAGAAGGTGCACTTGTCGGCGGTGTGCGTGCGCGGGTCAAGGAAGCGGGCGCCATAGGGGCAAGCCTGGATGCAGTAGCGGCAGCCGATGCAGTAATCCTTGTCGACCAGTACCACCCCATCCTCGGTGGCGAAGGTGGCCCCCACTGGGCAGACCTGCACGCAGGGCGGATTGGCGCACTGGTTGCA
>DATEUS010000363.1:0-9190 GCA_035282985.1 Candidatus Acidiferrales bacterium | reverse complement strand
GCAACCGGCGCGTGCGCTCGGTCGGCGAGCTGCTCGAGAACCAGTTCCGCATCGGGCTGGTCCGCATGGAGCGGGCGATCAAGGAAAAGATGTCGGTTTACCAGGAGATCGCCACCGCCATGCCGCACGACCTGGTGAACGCCAAGCCGGTGATGGCGGCCATCCGGGAGTTCTTCGGCAGCTCGCAGCTCTCCCAGTTCATGGATGAAACCAACCCACTGTCGGAGATCACCCACAAGCGGCGGCTCTCCGCCCTGGGGCCGGGCGGGTTGAGCCGCGAGCGCGCCGGCTTCGAAGTCCGCGACGTCCACCCCACCCACTACGGGCGCATCTGCCCCATCGAGACCCCGGAGGGTCCGAACATCGGCTTGATCAGTTCACTCTCCTGTTACGCCCGCATCAACGAGATGGGCTTCATCGAGTCGCCCTATCGCAAGGTCAAGAACGGCCGGGTGGTGGACTACGTCACCATCGTCAACGCCGGCGACACCGAATTCAAGGTCGGTGAGCACGTGGAACAGGAGGCAGTGGAAGAGGCCAACAAGGGGCTGACGGCGCGCCGGCAGGCGGAGTTCGAACCCTACTGCTTCTACCTGACCGCCTACGAGGAAGACCGCTACGTGATCGCCCAGGCCAACGTCCCGCTGGACGCCCGCGCCCGCATCACGCCCGATATCGTCAACGCCCGTCTGGGCGGTTCGACCCTGCTGAAGTCACGCGAGGAAGTGGAATACATTGACGTCAGCCCCAAGCAGCTGGTGAGCGTGGCTGCCAGCCTCATCCCCTTCCTGGAGCACGACGACGCCAACCGCGCCCTGATGGGCTCGAACATGCAGCGCCAGGCGGTGCCGCTGCTGCGGGCGGAAGCGCCGCTGGTGGGCACGGGCATGGAACGGGTGGCGGCGCGCGATTCCGGCGCCGTGGTCATCTGCCGCCGCGACGGGGTGGTGGAGGCGGTGGACTCCGAGCGCATCCTGGTGCGCGCGGTGGGCGACAGCGACGTGGGCACCATCTCGCTCGACATCCACGCCGACATCTACCCCCTCATCAAGTTCAAGCGCTCGAATCAGAACACCTCCATCACCCAGAAGCCCATCGTGCGGGTGGGACAGAACGTGCGCAAGGGCCAGGTGCTGGCCGACGGCCCCTGCACCGAACGGGGCGAGCTGGCCCTGGGACGCAACGTTCTGGCTGCCTTCCTGCCCTGGCGGGGCTCGAACTTCGAAGACGCCATCGTGGTCAGCGAGCGCCTGGTGAAGGAAGACTTCTACACCTCGGTGCACATCGAGGAGTTCGAGGTCGAAGCCCGCGACACCAAGCTGGGGCCGGAGGAGATCACCCGCGACATCCCCAACGTCAGCGAAGGCTTCCTGCGCAACCTGGACGAGAGCGGCATCATCCGCATCGGCGCCTCGGTGAAGCCGGGCGACATTCTGGTGGGCAAGGTCACGCCCAAGGGCGAGACCCAGCTCACCCCGGAAGAAAAGCTGCTGCGGGCCATCTTCGGCGAGAAGGCCGGGGACGTGCGCGACGCCTCGCTCTACACCCCGCCGGGCATCGAGGGGGTGGTGGTGGACGTCAAGGTCTTCGCCCGCAAGGGCACGGAGAAGGACGAGCGCCACAAGCAGATTGAAGCCGAGCAGTTGGAGCGGCTGAAGAGGAATCTCGACGACCAGATCAGCATCCTCCAGGACGAGCGCCTGAAGCGCCTGGAGGAGCTGCTCTTCGGCGAAGTGCTGCTGAGCGACCTGCACGACGAGAAGACCAACAAGCGCCTGCTTACCAAGGGCACTCAGCTCACCCGCGAGGTGCTGGAGGGCATCTCCACCCGCAACCTGAAACGGATGAAATTGAAGGAGAAGGACCCGCTGCTGCTGGAGAAGGTCGATGACATCGAGGAGAAGACCTCCCGGCAGAGCGAGGTGCTGCGCAAGATCACCGACGATAAGATGGCCAAGCTCAAGAAGGGCGACGAGCTGCCGCCGGGCGTAATCAAGATGGTCAAGGTCTTCATCGCCATGAAGCGCAAGCTTTCGGTGGGCGACAAGATGGCCGGACGCCACGGCAACAAGGGCGTCATCGCCCGCATCGTCCCCGAGGAGGACATGCCCTACCTGCCCGACGGCACCCCGGTGGAGCTGGTGCTGAACCCCCTGGGCGTGCCCTCGCGCATGAACGTTGGCCAGATTCTGGAAACGCACCTGGGCTGGGCCTCGAAGGAAATCGGGGAGAAGATCGGGCGCCTGCTGGACGACAAGACCCGCGCCGAGGCGCTGCGGAAGTTCTTCCACGACGTCTTCCGCGGCACGGTGCTGGCCGACCAGGTCAAGGCCATGCTGGAGGAGATGGAGGACAAGGACGTGCTCGGCCTGGCCGAGGAGTGGCGTGGCGGCATCCCGCTCTCCTCGCCCGTCTTCGACGGCGCCCGCGAGGAAGAAATCAAGCACCTGCTGCAGGCGGCCAACCTGCCCAACAACGGCAAGACCACCCTCTACGACGGCGTCACCGGCGACCCCTTCGCCCAGACGGTGACGGTGGGCTACATCTACATGATGAAGCTCTCCCACCTGGTGGACGACAAGATCCACGCCCGCTCCATCGGCCCCTATTCGCTCATCACCCAGCAGCCGCTGGGCGGCAAGGCGCAGTTCGGCGGGCAGCGGCTGGGAGAGATGGAGGTCTGGGCGCTGGAAGCCTACGGCGCCGCTCATACGTTGCAGGAGCTGCTGACGGCCAAGTCCGACGACATCTTCGGCCGCACCAAGATTTACGAAGCCATCGTCAAAGGCGAAGCCGCCATCGAGCCCAGCGTGCCGGAATCGTTCAACGTGCTGATTCGCGAGCTGCAGTCGCTCTGCCTGGACGTGGAGCTGATGAAGCGGCAGAAGCCGACGGAAAAAGATTGAGGGTTTAGAGCCCAAGAGGAGAAACAGCCTTGTATCGAAGCAATCCTTACGACCGCGCTAATCTGATTGCCGACTTTGACTGCATCCGCATCAGCCTGGCCTCGCCGGAGAAGATTCGGTCGTGGTCGCACGGCGAAGTGACCAAGCCGGAGACCATCAACTACCGCACCTTCAAGCCGGAGCGAGACGGGCTGTTCTGCGCCCGCATCTTCGGCCCGGTGACCGACTGGGAGTGTCTGTGCGGGAAGTACAAGCGGATGAAGCATCGCGGCGTGATCTGCGACAAGTGCGGGGTGGAAGTCACCACCTCCAAGGTGCGCCGCGAGCGCATGGCCCACATTGAGCTGGCCTCGCCGGTCAGCCACGTCTGGTTCTTCAAGGGCGTGCCCTCGCGCATCGGGCAGTTGCTGGACATCACCCTGCGCGACCTGGAGCGCATCCTCTATTTCGAGTCCTACGTGGTCACCGACCCCGGCGAGGCGCCCCTGAAAGAGCGCCAGTTGCTGAGCGAAGAGGACTACCGCAAGTACCGGGAAGAGTGCGGCGACCACTTCCGCGTCGGCATGGGGGCGGAGGCGATCAAGGAGCTGCTGAAGAAGGTCAACGTCGACAAGCTGTCCGACGAGCTGCGCAAGAAGATGCGCAGCGACCCCTCGCTGCAAAAGCGCCTGCGCTACGCCAAGCGCCTGCGGGTGGTGGACTCCTTCCGCAAGTCAGGCAACAAGCCGGAGTGGATGATCCTCGACGTCCTGCCGGTGCTGCCGCCGGAGCTGCGCCCGCTGGTGCCGCTCGACGGCGGCCGCTTCGCCACCTCCGACCTCAACGACCTCTACCGCCGCGTCATCAACCGCGACAACCGCCTGAAGAAGCTGATGGAGCTGCGCGCCCCCGAAGTCATCATCCGCAACGAGAAGCGGATGCTGCAGGAGGCGGTGGATGCCCTGTTCGACAACGGACGCCGCGGCCGCGTGCTGCGCGGCGCCAACAACCGCCCGCTGAAATCGCTCTCCGACACGCTGAAAGGCAAGCAGGGCCGCTTCCGCCAGAACCTGCTGGGCAAGCGCGTGGACTACTCCGGCCGCTCCGTAATCGTCATCGGCCCGGAGCTGAAGCTGCACCAGTGCGGCCTGCCCAAGAAGATGGCGCTGGAGTTGTTCAAGCCCTTCATCTACCACCGGCTGGAGCAGGCCGGCCATTGCACCACCATCAAGCAGGCCAAGGAGATGGTGGAGCAGCAGGAGCCCATCGTCTGGGACATCCTGGAGGAAGTGATTCGCGAGCACCCGGTGCTGCTCAACCGCGCCCCCACCCTGCACCGCCTCGGCATCCAGGCCTTTGAGCCCATGCTGGTCGAGGGCAAGGCCATCCGCATTCACCCGCTGGTCTGCACCGCCTTCAACGCCGACTTTGACGGCGACCAGATGGCCGTGCACGTGCCGCTCTCGCCCGAAGCGCAGGTGGAGGCTTCGGTGCTGATGCTGAGCTCGAACAACATCCTCTCTCCCGCCAACGGCCAACCGCTCACCGTGCCCACCCAGGACATGGTGCTGGGGCTCTACTACCTGACCAAGGCCAAGCCGGGCGCCAAGGGCGAGGGCCGCGCCTTCGCCAACTTCGAGGAAGCGCTGCTGGCGCTGGAGGCCCGCGAGGTGGAGCTGCTCACCCCCATCCGCCTGCGCTACACCGGCGAGGTGATTGACCTCACCCTGGCCTACGACGACCAGGACATCCTGCACACCGAGCCCATTCGCCTGACTCACCAGTTCGTCAACACCACCGTGGGCCGCGTCATCCTGAACGACCACCTGCCCCAGGGCATGCCTTTCATCAACGGCTTGCTGAAGAAGAAGGGCGCCAGCCTGCTGGTGCAGTACTGCTACCTGCGCTTCGGGCTGGACGTCACCGTGCGCATGCTCGACCAGGTCAAGGAGCTGGGCTTCCTTTATGCCACCCTGTCCGGGATCTCGCTGGGCATCGACGACCTGATCATCCCGCCCACCAAGGTGCAAATGGTAGGCCAGGCAGAGAAGGAAGTGCTCAAGGTGCAGCAGCAGTACCTGGACGGCGCCATCACCAACGGCGAGCGCTACAATAAGGTCATCGCCATCTGGTCGGACGTCACCGAGCACGTGGCCGACGACATGTTCAAGGCCATGGAGCAGGCTGACCAGCAGGGCCAGCTCAACCCGGTCTACATCATGGCCGACTCGGGGGCGCGCGGCTCCAAGCAGCAGATCCGCCAGCTCTCCGGGATGCGCGGCCTGATGGCCAAGCCCTCGGGGGAAATCATCGAAACTCCCATCACCTCGAACTTCCGCGAAGGCTTGACCGTGTTGCAGTACTTCATCTCCACCCACGGCGCCCGCAAGGGATTGGCCGATACCGCCTTGAAGACGGCCGATTCCGGCTACCTGACCCGGCGCCTGGTGGACGTCGCCCAGGACGTCATCATCAGCGAGCGCGACTGCGGCACCGTGGACGGCATCGAAGTGGGCTCGCTGGTCGAAGCCGGGGAAGTGGTGGAGCCGCTGCGCGACCGCATCGTCGGCCGCGTCAGCCTGCAGAAGATCAAGGACTACGAAGGCAATGTCATCCTGGAGATCAACCAGGAAATCACCGAGGAGCTGGCCAGCGCCATCCAGGCGGCCGGCATCGAGCGGGTGAAGATCCGCTCCGTGCTCACCTGCGAGTCGCGCCGGGGCGTGTGCGTGGCCTGCTACGGGCGCAACCTGGCCACCGGCCGCATGGTGGAGCTGGGCGAAGCCACGGGGGTGATTGCCGCTCAATCCATCGGCGAGCCCGGCACGCAGCTTACCATGCGCACCTTCCACATCGGCGGCACCGCCACCCGGATTGCCGAGCAATCGAAGCTCGAGGCCAAGAACAACGGCTTCGTCAAGCTCGTCAATCTGACCACGGTCAAGACCCGCGAAGGCGACCTGGTGGTGATGAAGCGCAACGGCTCGCTGGTGGTGGCGGACGAGAAAGGCCGCGAGAAGGAGCGCTACGCCATCGTCTACGGGGCCAAGCTGAAGGTGGAAGAAGGTCAGCCGGTCACGCTGGGGCAAACCATGGCGGAGTGGGACCCCTACACCTTCTCCATCCTCACCGAGGTTGGCGGCACGGTGAAGTTCAAGGACCTGGAGCGGGGTGAGACCTTGGAAGAACAGGTGGACGAAGTCACCGGCTTGGCCCAGCGCGTGGTCACCATCCCCACCGGTGACGAGACGCGCCAGCCGGCGCTGCACATCACCGACGCCAAGTCGGGCAAGACCCGGAAGAAATACCTGCTGCCCTCGCGCGCCCACTTGATGGTGGAAGATGGCGACGACGTCCACCCCGGCAACGTGCTGGTCAAGATTCCGCGCGAGACCACCAAGACCAAGGACATCACCGGCGGCTTGCCGCGCGTGGTGGAGCTGTTCGAGGCCCGCAAGCCCAAGCAGTGGGCCATCATCAGCGAGATCGACGGCACGGTGAAGTACGGCGAGATCTCCCGCGGGGTGCGCAAGATCTACGTCACCGCCGACGACGGCACCCAGAAGGAGTACGCCATCCCCCACGGCACCCACATCAGCGTGCAGGAAGGCGACGCCATCAAGGCCGGCGAGCCGCTGATGGACGGCCCGCTCAACCCCCACGACCTGCTGGCGGTGCTGGGCGAAAAGTACACCCAGGCCTACCTAGTCAACGCCATTCAGGAGGTCTACCGCCTCCAGGGCGTCAACATCAATGACAAGCACATCGAGGTCATTGTCCGCCAGATGATGCGCTGGGTGCGGGTGGAGGAGCCCGGCGACAGCGAGTTCCTGCTCGACGAGCAGGTGGACCGCTTCCGCTTCCGCGAGGAGAACGAGCGGGTCAAGGAAAAGGACGGGCGCCCGGCCGTGGGCCGGCCGATGCTGCTCGGCATCACCAAGGCTTCGCTCTCGACCGACTCCTTCATCTCCGCCGCCTCCTTCCAAGAAACCACCCGCGTGCTGACCGAGGCGGCCATCAGCGGCCGGGTGGACTACCTGCGCGGGCTGAAGGAAAACGTCATCATGGGCCGCCTGATTCCCGCCGGCACCGGCCTCGACCACTACCGCCAGCTCACCATCGGCACCGAAATGCCGGTGCCCGAGGAGGAGGCGCCCGCCCTTCCACTCTCCGAGGAAGAAGCGCGCGCCCTGGAGTTCCTCCGCGGCGGCGAGAAGACAGGGGAAGAAGAGGCGCCGCCGGTCGGCTAAAGTTCCCGCACGCGGTCTCCCCTCACCCGGGGGACCCCGACCCCGTCCCGAGGCTCTCGGGACGGGGTCGTTTTTTTCCACCCCACCAACGCCCGCCCCGGCGATGAAATCCTCGACTTCGGGCAGCCACGGCGCGCCACCGCGCGCCACCCCGTCGCGGCGACTGCGCCACGCTCGCCCCCTCATAGCGCCCGCCTAAGCAGGGTAACCTCTCGCGCCTGCCGCGGGCCACTGTCAGACCCCGAGTGCAGCCGAGGAGGGCCGGGCTACATGGCGCTGAGGGTTCCGGCCCAGACGGACCCGCTGGAGGTGTCGATGAAGAAGACGTGTTCAGCCCCCTGCAGGATCACAAAATTCCAACTGTGACCAGCACCGTGGATGGTCATGTTGACCGTTCCCGTACAGTCCGGATTCACGGTGTAAGTGCCATTCACCGGCTGGCCAGGCAAGAACATGCCGCCTAGATTCAAGTCCTCGATCCCTGACGCGGTTCCATCGGCGTGAAAGGATAGGTAGCCTGCGTCGGCGAAGGGCACGAAACCGCTGGCGCGCGGGAAGGAATCGGCCGCGCCCGAGCCGATGAGCCCCCGGGTCGCAAATGCATACGACTGGCCGGCCACGGGGGCAGTGGAGCATGGGGTCGCCGCCATCAGCCGTGCCGTGCCGTACGCCACATTGGCATCGGCGCCGACGAACCTGATCTCCTTACCTCCGCCGAGAATCACTATGTTCATCGTGAACCCTATGCCGCTGGTGCGGGATATCGTGCCTGTCTGGCAATCCGAATTCACGTTGTAGGTGCCGAAATCGGTGTGAGGGATCCATCTGCCGGCCCAGTTCGTGTCATGGGCGCCTGTGAAACTCCCATTGCCGTCGAAGGTGAAGTATCCGACCGCGAGAAGGGGGGCGTAGTCCTGAGCGTTTACCCCGGGGGAGCCCTGAGGGTTGGATAGCGCCTCGAGTTGCCAACCGTAGGTGGCGTTTAGAATGCCGTTCGGGTCAGCACAATTGGCGGAAGCGCCAAAGGGAATGGCCAGCACGAGTACCACCGCACCTGCCAGCCACTTGAGGGCTCTGTTCTTCATGGGAGCTTCCAAGTTTTTCACTCGTCTTCCTAGGAACTTTTTCATAGCTCTTTCCTCCTGCGCAAAATTGATGAAGCCCCGCCAGCATTCCCTACTCCTCTTCCGCGCGGCAATGCACAGCGGGTCACAAGGGCGTCAATCTCATCTCACCGCCCAACTCGCTCGTGCCCAAGGACTTCTTGAGGCTCCCGGAGCGTGCCCGCGCCCTCAGCTTGGCTTCAGTTGTGCCCGAGGGAGCCGACAGGGTACAATCCAGTCACCCGCTTCTAGCGCCAGGGCCCAATGCAGGGTGACAACCCATCAGCGGTGACCGTCGGTTTCGGCCCCTTCCAGGCCAACCTCCAGACCGGCGAGCTCAAACGCGACGCCCTGCGCCTCAAGCTCCCCGAGCAATCCTTTCAGGTGCTGGCGGCTTTGCTGGATCGCCCTGGCGAGCTGGTCACGCGGGAGGAGCTGCAGCAGCGCTTGTGGCCCCAAGACACCTTCGTGGATTATGACCACAGCCTCAATGTGGCTGTGCAGCGGCTGCGCGAGGCCCTGGGCGATTCGGCCACCGAAGCGCACTACATCGAGACCCTGCCCCGCCGGGGTTATCGCTTCATCGCGCCGGTGGAAGTAATCGAACCGGCTCGGGAAACCCGCCGCTGGCGGCGGCGACGGGGGTGGGCGCTGGCTCTGGTCGTGCTGCCCGGCGCTCTGGCCGTGCTGCTGGCGTTGAACCTCGGCGGCCTCCGCGACCGCCTCCTCGGCCGGCCCGCACCCGGCGAGACCGCTTCCATCGCTGTGCTGCCCCTGGAAAACCTCTCCGGCGACCCGGAGCAGGAGTACTTCGCCGATGGTATGACCGAGGCGCTGATCACCGAGTTGGGCAAGGTCAGCGCCCTGCGCGTAATCTCCCGCACCTCCGCCATGCAGTACAAACAGAGGAACAAGCCGCTGCCGGAGATTGCTCGCGAGCTCAATGTGGATG
>DATEUS010000362.1:0-2885 GCA_035282985.1 Candidatus Acidiferrales bacterium | reverse complement strand
CCAGGGTTTTCTGTCGAACCTCTTCCAACAACTGTGCGAGCGACTGACTGATCTTTACCGGATAAACCGCTGGTTCGCGCAGGCGGCGGTATGGCTCGGGCAAGTGCGCAAGCGATTCCTGCGCCCACTCCTTGACGGTTTTCAGCGGTGGAGACGGCTGGATGCGCTTGCCGTTGTGGAGGACGCGGGTGAGCAACGGCTCTGCGTCCGCGTGCTTTTCTTCGGCACGGGCGATGATGTCGTGGCTGTAAAGGCCCTGGGGGTCGCGGAAGCGAAAGACTTGCTTGCGGCCCGGATAAGTGACTTTGTCTTCGCTGAACTTGGCGCGCGGATGCTCGGCGGCGGCGTCGCGCAGCTCCACCAGCTTGTAGACCCCGCCCAGCGAGGGGGCGTCTTTCGAGGTCACCAGCTCCGTCCCGACCCCGAAGAAGTCGATGGGCGCGCCTTCGGCCAGGACGGCGGCAATGGTGTGCTCGTTGAGGTCGCCGCTGGCAAAGATCTTGGTCTCGCCCAAGCCTCCCTGGTCGAGCCGCCGCCGCACTTCCCGCGACAGACTCGCCAGGTCTCCGCTGTCCAGCCGCACCCCGCGGGGCCGCATCCCCAGTTGAATGATTTTGTCGATGGCCGCCAGAGTGTCGTAGGTGTCGACCAGCAGGATGGCATGGTCGGGGAACACCCGCTCGAACCGTTGAAAGCTCTCCTCTTCGTCCCCGTAGGCCATCACGAACGAGTGCGCCACGGTGCCATAGGTGGGGATGCCGAAGCGGAAGCCCGCCTCGACGTTCGACGTGCCCATACAGCCGCCAATGTAAGCGGCTCGCGCCGCCAGCACACCCGCTTCCGGGCCGTGCGCGCGCCGGCTACCGAATTCCACCACGCCGCGGCCCCCGGCTGCCTGCACCACTCGCGCCGCCTTGGTGGCGATCATTGTCTGAAAGGTCAGGGTAGTGAGAAGGAAGGTCTCAACGATCTGGGCTTCGATGATAGGCCCGGTGACCCGCAGCAGCGGCTCGTCGGCAAACACCGGCGTGCCCTCCGCCACCGCCCAAACCTCGCCGGAGAAGTGGAATGCCTTCAAGTAGTCGAAGAAGGCGTCGCTGACGTGGGTGAAGACGGGCTGGGCGCGGAGAAAAGCAATCTCTTCCGGACTGAACCGCGCCGTCTCCAGGAAGTCGAGCGCCTGTTCCAGCCCGGCCGTCAGCAGGTAGCCTCGCTGGCGGGGCAGATTGCGCACAAAGAGCTCGAAGCTAGCCGTGGCGTGGAAATCGTTTTCCAGGTAAGCCGCGGCCATGGTGAGCTCGTAGAGGTCGGTGAGCAACGCGGAGTGGTGTGGACGTATGGACACGGGATTCTAGGCGATTATAGAAGGGTGCCGCGGTCAGCGGCAAGCGCGACCCGAATGAGATGCGCCCCTAGCGCGGGCCCCGGCGCAGGGTCAGGCCACCGTCCACGGTAATCACTTGGCCGGTCAGGTAATTGTCCGGCTCCAGCAGCAGGCGCACGACCCGGGCCACGTCTTCCGGGCGGCCGAAGCGGGGGATAATCTGGTCGCGCACGTAGGCGTCGTACTTGCCCGACTGAACGCTCGTCAGCGCCATGCCGGCCTGGGTGACACCCGGCGCCACCACCTGCATCGTGGCGAGGAAGACCAGGCTGCCCGCTACCTGGCGCTCCCGCATGTGCTCGCCCACCTACCGGGCCAGCAGCAAGGGGGTGACGTAGTTGATGGCCAGGGACTCCTGAAGCGCCTCTTCGTCCAACCGGGTAAAGTCCACTCGAGCCGGGTCGCCGAGAAAACTGACCAGACCGTAGATTTCACCCGTCAGCGCGGCGGCGGTCTCCATCAGGCGGTTGCGGGCCTCCGGCTGACGCAGGTCGCCTTGCACGCAGTGGACTCGCCCCGGGCCGCGGGCATTGAGCGCGGCTGTCAGGCGCTCGGCGCGGGCTGAATCGCGGTGGAAGCCAACAACAACCTGAGCCCCCTCTTGGGCCAGCAGGGCCACCGTCGCGGCTCCCAAGCCGCCGCTGCCGCCGGGAGCCAGGATGACCTTTCCGGCCAGAGTGCGCTCAGGAAACTCGAACTCGAAGCGTTCGTGGCGGGCCGCCCAGGCGGCGTCGACAAAGTCCGATCCCATGATTGCCTCCAAAGAAAAACGGGCGTCCAGGCGGACGCCCGTTGGTGAGACTGGCTGGACTATTTCTTGCCGACGATGGCTTCCTTGCAGACTTTGGAGACGCGGAAGCGCGCCACCGTCTTGGCCGGAATCTTGATGGCGGCGCCGGTTTGCGGGTTGCGACCCATGCGGGCCTTGCGATGGGCTTTGCGCAGCTTGCCGATCCCCGGAATCACGAAGGTTCCTTTGGCTTTCGTTTCTCTGACAGCGGTGTTCACCAGCTCGTCGAGCAGGGCCGCCGCTGTTTTCTTGGGCACATCCACGTTCTCTGCCAGATGGCGCACCAACTGGCTCTTGGTCATCGTCTTTGCCATAGTTCAGTCTTCTCCTTGGTTAGAAAGTATCTGGTTCCGAACCCTGTTCGACTCCCGACCCACGGGCTCCAACCGGGCGCTACTATATCCAAACAGCCCTGAACTGGCAAGAGGAAAGCCGCTAAAAATGCGGCTTTTGGAGAGAGTCATCCGGGGAAGGCCAAGCCCCCCGCTGCGCCCAACATTTGGAGGGGAGCCGTTGCTGCGGCCGTCTTACTTGCCGTTGATCCGGCTGACCTCGTCGTAGTAGTAGGCGAGGCTGAGGATGCCCTTCTCGAAGTTCTCCAGGTTCAGCCGCTCGTTGGGGGCGTGGGCGTTCTCGTCGGGCAGGCCGTAACCCAGCAAGACGCAGGGCCTCTTGAATTCCTTGTACATCATCGACACCAAGGGGATGGAG
>DATEUS010000361.1:0-7126 GCA_035282985.1 Candidatus Acidiferrales bacterium | reverse complement strand
GAGGCTCCTGACCTGCATTCAATGCGGCCTCTGCGCCGGCACCTGCCCTTACGGGGACGTGATGGACTACCCTCCCCGCCGCATCATCGCCCTGCTGCGGGCCGGCCACTTGGAAGAGGTCTATCGCAGCGACAGCCTGCTCAACTGTGTGGCCTGTTATGCCTGCAAAGCCAAGTGCCCCCGGGAAATCGACCTCACCGGTGTCCTGCTGCCGATGGTGAAGGAGCAAGTCCTCCTCCACATGCCCGAGCTGCCCGCGGAGCTGCAGAAGGCGCTGGAAAACATGCTGCGCTATGGGAACCCCATGGGAGAGTCGCCGCGCAAGCGGGCGGTCTGGACCAAGACCGCCAGCGTGCCGGTGCGCATTCTGGCCCAAGATCCCCGGCCGCCCGACGTCCTCTGGTTTGTCGAGTGCTACTCCTCCTACCACCCGCGCGGCCAGGACAACGCCCGCGCCACCGCCAAGGTTCTCCACCGCCTCGGAACTGATTTCGCCATTCTGGGCAACGAGGAAAAGTGCGCCGGCGAGTGCGGCCGGCTGTCGTGGGAGTCGGGGCTGTCCAACACCCTGATGGAATACACCATGGGGATTCTGGGCAAGTACAAGTTCAACCGCATCGCTACCTCCTGTCCCCACGCTTACGACGCTTTCAGGTACCGCTATCCCATTCTCGGCTTCAACTACGAGCTGCACCACACCACGCCTTACGTCGCCCGCCATCTGGAGCGCCTGAAGCCGCTGCTGAGCAAGAAGATGAACTACACCATCACCTACCACGACTCCTGCTGCCTCAGCCGCCACAACAACTTCTACGACGAGCCGCGCGCGCTGCTGCAGGCCATCCCCGGGGTCAAGCTGGTCGAGATGACCCACAACCACGTCAATTCCATTTGCTGCGGTGGTGGTGGTGGGGGAATGTGGCTGGATACCTATTACAAGACCAAGGGCCTGGAGCGGTTGTCCGACCGCCGTGTCAAAGAAGCAGTTGCCACCGGTGCCGACGTCTTAGCCGTTACCTGCGACTACGAAGTCTCGCGCTTCGAGGACGCCCTCAAGGTTTTGGGCTACGACAAGAAGATGATCGTCCGCGACGTGATGGAACTCTTGGCGGAGGCTATGGAGGACTGAGTCATGAACATTCTTGTTCTCCTCAAGATGGTTCCGGACGTCATCGAGGAGTTGGAGGTGGCTCCCGACGGCAAGGCGTTGGACACCGAGTTCCTGCGCCTCATCATTAACGAGCGCGATGCCCACGCCCTCGAGGAGGCGCTCCTGCTCAAGGAAAAGCACGGCGGGCAGGTGACCGTGCTGGCCCTCGACGCCCCGGAAGTCGACGACACTCTTTTCACCGCCCTGGCCAAGGGCGCTGACCGAGCGGTGAAGATCACGGCGCTGGAACCCGGTCTGACCACCCGCGCCACGGCTTCCCGGCTGGCCCAGGTACTTCCCACCGTCCCCAACCTGTGTCCGGCAGACTTGATCCTGACCGGATGCCAAGCGATTGACGATCTCGACGGCATGCTGGCTCCCCTCTTGGCGTGTGAGCTGGATCGCCCCTACCTCGGCTTGGTGAGTCGGGTGGAGGCCGACCCTGCTGCTCAGAAAGCCACTGTGCTCAAAGAGTATCCTGGGGGCGTCCATGGGGAATTCGAAGTTCCGACGCCGGCCGTTCTCGGTATCCAGGCGGCGGAAAAGCCCCCTCGCTATATCCCGGTGGCCAAAGTGCGGGCGGTGATGAAATCGCAAACGATTGAGTCGGTGCCGGTGCCCCCCACGGCGGATGCCGGGCCGCCGGCAGTGGAGGTACTCCAGCTGGCAAAGCCCGAGGCAACCACGCACGCAGAGATGCTTGAGGGATCCCCGGAAGAGGTGGCCGCCAAGCTGGGCGAGATTCTGGCTGCGCGCGGCGTGCTCTAGGGAGGTAATGGCGATGGCAGGCAATATTTGGGTACTGGCCGACCACTGGAGAGGGCAACTCTCCGAGATCACCTATGAGCTCCTGGTTTTGGGACGGGAACTGGCGGCGGAGGCGGGCGGATCACTCCAGGCAATTCTCCTCGGCCACAACGTGAAAGACTTGGCCGCAGGCTTGGGCGCAGCCGACTCCGTTCTATGCGTCGACCTTCCCGAACTGGCCGAGCCCAGTGCGGACGTCTACGGGCAGGTGCTGGCCCAGCTTTTCCAGGCAAAACAGCCGCAGACCCTCCTGGTCCCCCTCACCAACGCCCTCTGGGAAGTAGTGGGGGTGCTTCCAGCGCAGCTCCAGATTCCCTTCGTCAACTTCTGCCTGGACGCCAAGATGGTCGCCGGTCAGATTCGAGCTCGCTGCCTCCTTTACGGCGGAAAAATGGAAGCCACTGTGACTGCCCCGGGACCGGTCCTCCTGGGCATTCTGTCCGGGGCGCGCCTGGCAGACCAAGGCCGGGCGGAGAAGGCGCCGGCCGTCGAAGAGGTAGCCGTTACCCCGCCAGGCTCCTCGCGGGTGCGCTTCAAGCAATACATCGAGGCCGAGGCTGGCGACGTGGACATCACCCAGCAGGAGGTGCTGGTTTCGGTGGGGCGAGGAATCCAGACCCAGGACAACATTGCCCTGGCCCAAGAGTTGGCCGACGCCTTCGGCGGGGCGGTCTCCGGGTCGCGCCCGGTGATTGATCAGGGGTGGCTACCCCTGTCCCGTCAGGTGGGGAAGTCGGGCGCCAGCGTCAAGCCTAAGCTCTACCTCGCTTGCGGGATCAGCGGCGCCCCGGAGCATGTGGAGGGCATGAGGAATGCAGCTTTGATTGTTGCTGTCAACACGGACCCCCAGGCACCCATCTTCAACGTGGCTCACTACGGAGTCGTGGCTGACATCTTTGAAGTCTTGCCAGTGCTGACCGAAGAGATCAGAAGGAGGCAAGCATCCCGTGCCGCCTGACACGCCCACACGCGAAGTGTTTGCTCAGTTTGGCTTGGGCTGGGAAGTGACTTTCTACTTCCTGGCTCTGTTGGCCATCCTGGTTTTCTGTTGGGGGATCTACGGCCACGTGCGCAAGTATCGTCGCGGCCGTCCCGCCGACCGCTTCGATCGGCTCGGATGGAGGATTCTGCACGCGGCGCAATTGGTGGCCCGCAACGCCCCCATCCTCCGCAATGACCTCTACGCCGGGCTCGGGCACCTGGCCATTATGTGGGGTTTCATTGTTCTCTTCGTGGGCACCGCCATCCTCACCATTGACTACGACCTGGTCCGGCCCATCAATCCCGACTGGCGCTTTTGGAAGGGCGAGTTCTATCTCTGGTATTCACTGGCGCTGGATTTGTTTGGCGCAGTTCTTCTCGTCGGGCTCGTGATGATGGTCATCCGGCGGGGCTTCTTCAAGCTCCCGCAACTGGACTACGGTCGCGCCGACGCCAACGCACAAGTCTATGACCGAGCGCGATACCTGTGGGATGACTGGCTTTTTCTCGGACTGCTGTTCTTTGCCACCGTTACGGGTTTCCTGATCGAAGGCTGGCGGATTGCCCAGCACTGGCCCGCGTACGAACAGGCCTGGTCGCCGATCGGATGGATGACGGCGACTGGGCTGAGCTGGTTGGGACTGACAGCGAGCGGGGCCGGCGCCAGTTTCTTTTACGTGTGGTGGGTGCACGCCTTTCTGGCGCTGGGACTGGTCGCGTATATCCCCTATTCCAAGGCCTTCCATTTGGTCATTGATTTCGCCAACCTCGTCTTCCACAACGAAGACGTCGCCCGTCGTCTGGTCGCTCCGCCGGTGGGCGCTCGCTCAGTCGGTTACGAACGCTTGCAGGATTTCACCTGGAAAGAGCTTCTCGACCTCGATGCCTGCACTCGCTGCGGGCGATGCCACGCCGCCTGTCCGGCTCAGACCTCCGACATGCCGTTTTCCCCCCGGGACTTGATTCTCGATTTGCGCGAGTACGCCGATGCCATGACCATCAGGGCGCCGGCGCGGCTCGACCGGCAGAGGGTGAAAGAGGACGGCCGCAAGGTGTTGCTGGGCACGCGGCTCGCCGCCCTGGATGGGCTGAGGTTGGCGGGAGGGCTGATTCGCTCTGAGTCTCTCTGGTCCTGTTCCACCTGCAGCGCTTGTATGGACGTTTGTCCGGTGGGCGTCGAGCACATCCCCCTCATCGTGCAGTTGCGCCGTGCCCTGGTCGAACGCGGTGAGGTTGACCCCCGCCTGCAGGAGGCCCTGGGCTATCTGGGCCGCTACGGCAACTCCTTTGGCCAGTCGGAGCGCAAGCGGGCGGTGTGGACACAGGGACTTGGTTTCCGCACCAAGGATGCGCGCAAGGAACCGGTCAACTGGCTCTGGTACTTAGGGGAATACGCCTGCTACCACCCGGCTTTGCAGGGCATTACCCGTTCGCTGGCCCACATCCTCCACGGGGCCGAAGTGGACTACGGCATCCTCTACGAGGCCGAGCGCAATTCCGGCAACGACGTCCGCCGCGTAGGCGAAGAAGGACTGTTCGAGCTCCTGCGTGACAAGAATACCCAGACGCTGGAAAAGGTCTGCTTCAACAGTCTCTTTACCACCGACCCCCACGTCTACAACACTCTGAAGAACGAATACCCGGGGCTGAATCACGACCACCACGGCGTCTATCATTACACCGAGTTGCTGGCGGACCTGCTGGCCAGTGGGCGGCTCCGCCCCGCGCGCCGGCTCCCCTACCGCGTGACCTACCACGACCCCTGTTACCTGGGTCGCTACAACGGCGTCTACGACCCGCCCCGCGCCGTGCTGCGGGCTCTGGGGGTGGAGTTGAAGGAGATGCCTCGCAGCCGGCGCACCAGCCTTTGCTGTGGCGGCGGCGGGGGCCGCATCTGGATGCAGGAGATCGGCGAAGTCCATTCGCGGCCGAGCGAGTCCCGCGTGCGCGAGGCCGCTGATCTCCCCGGGGTGGAAATGCTGGTGGTAGCTTGCCCCAAGGATTACGTGATGTTTACTGACGCCCTCAAGACCACCGGGCTGGAAGGGCGCTTGGCGGTGAAAGAACTGACCGAGTTGGTTCAAGAAGCCATGGGTCTGCCCGAAAGGAGTGAAGCGCATGAGCAAGTCCAAGCACAACGGTAATGGCGCCGGCGGCGTCGGCGTCTACATCTGCCACTGCGGCACCAACATCGCCGGCGTCATTGATGTGCGGGGCTTGGCGGAGTACGCTGAAACCCTGCCCGGAGTCACCCTCGCCCGCGAGTACAAGTACGTGTGCTCCGACCCCGGCCAGGAGTTGATCAAGCAGGACATCCGCGACCACGGCCTCACCCGCGTCGTGGTGGCGGCCTGCTCGCCCTGCCTGCACGAAAAGACCTTCCGCCGGGCGACGGCGGAGGGCGGGCTGAACCCCTATTTCTTCCAGATGGTTAACATCCGCGAGCAAGACTCCTGGGTGCACACCGATAAGGGAGCGGCTACGCGCAAGGCCCAAGACCTGATCCGCGCCGCTGTTTTCCGCGTCCAGCTCCACAAGCCCCTGGAGACCCGGCAGGTGCCCATCCACCCCGCCGCCCTCGTCGTGGGCGGGGGCATCGCCGGCATCCACGCCGCCCTGACCCTGGCCAACGCCGGCAAACACGTCTACCTGGTGGAGCGCGAGCCCACCATTGGCGGGCACATGGCCAAGTTCGACAAGACCTTTCCCACTCTGGACTGCGCCGCCTGCATCCTCACCCCAAAGATGACGGCGGTGAAGTCCCACCCCAACATCACCCTCTGGACCCTCTCGGAAGTCAGCCAGGTGGAAGGCTACGTCGGCAACTACAAGGTCAGCGTTCGCCGCAAGCCCCGCTACGTGCTGGAAGACCTCTGCGTGGGCTGCATGGAGTGCATCGAGGCCTGCGTTTACAAGCAGGGCAAGACCCCGGATGAGTTCAACCTGGGCCTGAACAAACGCAAGCCGATCTACATCCCCTTCCCCCAGGCCGTGCCCCAGGTCGTGGTCATCGACCCCGACACCTGCATCGAGTTCAAGAGCGGCAAGTGCAAGAAGACCTGCGTCGAAATCTGCGGAGAGCGCAACGCCATCGACTTCAAGCAGGAAGAGAGGATCGAGCAGATTGAGGTCGGCACCATCGTCTTGGCCACCGGTTTCAAGACCTTTGACCCCACTCGCCTCCCGTACTACGGCTACGGCACCTACCCCAACGTCTACACCGCCCTAGAGGTGGAGCGGCTGGTGAACGCCGCCGGACCCACCAGCGGGGAGGTGTTGCTCCGCGACGGCCGCAAGCCCAAGTCGGTCGGCATCCTCCATTGCATCGGCAGCCGCGACGAGCACACCAACCGCTACTGCTCGCGCGTCTGCTGCATGTACTCCCTGAAACTGGCCCACCTACTGAAGGAGAAGACCGAGGCCGACATCTACAACTTCTACATCGACATCCGCGCTCCCGGCAAAGGTTTTGAAGAGTTCTACAACCGCATCGCCGAAGAAGGCGTTCACTTCATTCGCGGCAAGGTAGCCGACGTCTACCCCGAGCCCAACGGCACCGGCCGCCTGGTCCTGCAGGCGGAAGACACGCTGCTCTCCCGGGTGCGCAAGATTCCGGTGGACATGGTCGTTCTTTCCGTGGGCCTGGAGGCTCAAGCGGATGCCCAGGAGGTGCGGCGACTGTTCAACATCACCTGCTCGGGCGAGGGTTGGTTTATGGAGCGGCACCCCAAGCTGGCGCCGGTGAACACCTTGACCGACGGCATCTTCCTGGCCGGTTGCTGCCAGGGTCCTAAGGATATCCCGGACACGGTGGCCCAGGCGGGGGCGGCGGCCGCCGAAGCCCTGGCCCTGATCGACGCCCAGTTCATCGAGCTGGAGCCCAACACTGCCTACATCATCGAGGAGGAATGCTCCGGCTGCAAGAACTGCTTGCCCCTCTGTCCCTACACCGCCATCTCCTTCCTCGCCGAGAAGAAGAAGGCGGAAATCAACGAGGTGCTCTGCAAGGGCTGCGGCGTCTGCGTGGCCGCCTGCCCCTCTGGCTCCATCCATCAGAACCTGTTCGAGGACGCGCAAATTTTCGAGGAAATCGAGGGGGTACTGGCTTATGCCTGAGGAAAAGCACGGAACGACCAACCTGACCGCGGCGGAAGGCTTTGAGCCCAGGATCGTGGCCTTCTTCTGCAA
>DATEUS010000360.1:0-2477 GCA_035282985.1 Candidatus Acidiferrales bacterium | reverse complement strand
GCATCCCGCTGGCGGCACCGGTGGAGTCATTGAACGCCGCTGTGGCGGCCAGCCTGGCTCTCTACGAAGCCGCGCGCCAGCGTGGATGGGCAAGGTAGCGATGGGACTGTTCGAACCGGTTGCAGGCAGCAAGAAGCGCCGGCAGGCGACGACGCCGCTGGCGGAGCGCATGCGTCCGCAAAGTCTGGAGGAATTCGTCGGGCAAGAGCACTTGATCGGGCCCGGGAAACCTCTGCGGGTGCAGATTGAGAGCGATGAGTTGAGCTCGCTGGTGCTCTGGGGGCCGCCGGGCTCGGGGAAGACCACGCTGGCGCGGGTCATCGCCCGGCTGACCGCCAGCGAGTTCGTGCCCTTCAGCGCGGTGCTGGCAGGCATCAAGGAAATCAAGCAAGTGATGGCGTCGGCCGAGCGCGCCCGCGACTATGGCCGGCGCACGGTGGTGTTCATCGACGAGATTCACCGCTTCAACAAGGCCCAGCAGGACGCCTTTCTCCCCCACGTGGAGGCAGGCAACATTATTCTGATTGGGGCCACCACGGAAAACCCCTCCTTCGAGGTGATCTCTCCGCTGCTCTCCCGCACCAAGGTGTACGTGCTGCACACGCTGACGACGGAACAGTTGCTCACGCTGCTGCGGCGGGCATTGACCGACAAGGAGCGGGGGCTGGCCTCCCTCAAGGTAGAAGTGGAAGAAGAGCTGCTGCAAGAGATTGCCATCTACGCGAACGGAGACGCCCGGGTGGCCTACAACACGCTGGAGGCGGCGGCGCTGGGGACGAAACCGGTGGAGGGTAAGCGCGTCATCAGCCGAGCGGTGCTGGAGAGCGTAATGCAGCGGCGGGTGCTGCTCTACGACAAGGCGGGAGAAGAACACTTCAATTTGATTTCGGCGCTGCACAAGTCGGTACGCAACAGCGATCCGGACGCGGCCCTTTACTGGCTGGGACGGATGCTCGAGGCGGGGGAGGACCCGCTCTACCTGGCGCGGCGGCTGGTGCGAATGGCCTCAGAGGACATCGGTTTGGCCGACCCGCAGGCGCTGAACGTGGCGGTGGACGCCATGCGGGCGGTGCACTTTGTCGGGTTGCCCGAAGGCAACCTGGCGCTGGCCCAGGCGGCGATCTACCTGGCGCTGGCGCCCAAGTCGAACGCCCTCTACGCCGGCTACGCCCAAGTGCGCGAAGACGTGGCCCGCACGGTGGCCGAGCCGGTGCCGCTGCACCTGCGCAACCCGGTGACCTCACTGATGAAAGAAGTCGGCTACGGCAAGGGCTACGAGTACGCGCACGATTATGAGGAACACACGACCTCGATGCCCTGTCTGCCCGAGAGCCTGCGCAACCGCCGCTACTACTTGCCGACGGAGGAGGGCCACGAGAAGACGCTCAAGGATCGGCTGGAGACGTTGTTGAAGCTGAGAGAGAAGGGAAAGAAATGAGAGCCGCAGTCTCGGTCTTGCTAGGTGTGGCACTACTGCTGGCGGCAGGCCCGCGACTGCGGGGAGAAGAGGCGCCGGCCCTCGAGCTCGTGACCACACTGGACATGGGCGAGGACCTGGCGGTGATTGCAGCCTGGTCGCCCGACGGGCGGCTGCTCGCCTACGGCACGGAGACGGAGGTGAGCCGTAAGAAGTACGGGGTCAAGACAGACACCGAGTCTTACACCTATCCCAGCGAGGTTTGGGTCACCGACCTGGTGGAGAAGCCCAAGCGGATTCTCAAGCGCAAATCGTTTCGAGACGTGGAAGGAAGGATTCCCAGCTTTTCGGTTACGCGGCTGGCGTGGTCGCCGGACGGGCAGAAGCTGGCGGTGGAGCTGACCGACGAGGGCGAGAGTGGGGTTTTCCTGCTCACCCCAGAAGGTAAGAGCGTCAAGCTGGGCTCCAAGGGGAGAAATTTTCTCGACGGTTACGGAGAGGGCTGGCTGGGCGACAGCGAGAGCCTCGGCCTGCTCATCGAGGCGGTGAAGCCGCGCCTGCTGCACCGCGTAAGTCTGATGCGGGTGAGCGCCGGGCGCGAGCTGTGGCTGTTCCGAGAGAAGACCTTTGCCGCCGTGGCCTGGTTGCCGCGGGCGCACAAAGCGGTACTGGTGGAGCGCGACAAGGAATTCGCGGAGCCGCCGCGGCTAGTGCTGGGCGATCTGGAGAAAGGCACGGTGGAAGATCTGGGCGAGTTGAGCGACGGCTACCTGGGCGGTCTGCAGGCCACTCCCGACGAAACCAGAGTGTCCTACTTCGTGGGCCAGGAAAAGCTGGCTGTGCGAGGCCTGACGAAGGAGGCGGCGGTGGAGCATTGGCCGATTCCCTTCAGCCGGTATGAGTGGGTGGGAACGAACGGCTTCCTGCTCTACATCGAGCCGGAGAAGATCGGCCGCCGCACGGGCTGGCTCAGCCTGTATGACCCGGCCCAGCAGCGCAAGGTGCGGCTGCTGGCGGAGGTGCCCGTCTTCGAGTTCGCGGTGGCCCCCGACGGGCAGCG
>DATEUS010000359.1:0-5925 GCA_035282985.1 Candidatus Acidiferrales bacterium | reverse complement strand
CCGCTACCCAACCTTTCCCTCCTGCGGTATCCTCGCTAGAAAAATTTAGCGGAGACAATCATGGAGACGCTGTTCCCCGGCTTGAGCGCGATGGAGAACATCCATCCGGTGTTTGTGCATTTCCCTGTGGTGTTGCTGCCGCTGGCGCTGGTGCTGCAGGCGCTGGCGGTGTGGCGCCGGCGGGAAGACTGCCAGCGCGCGGCGCTGTGGCTGCTGTGGCTCGGCACGCTGGGGGCGCTGGCGGCGGCGGGCACCGGCTTGCTGGCGGAAGAGAAGGTCGTTGTCCCTGAGCCCGGCTGGGAAGTCATCGAGTTGCACGAGACCCTGATGCTGGTGGCCACGGGGCTGGCGGCGGCGTTGTCCGCTCTGGCGGTGGTGTTGCGCCGACGGCTTACCCGCGACATCCAGATGCTCCTGCTGGCGGGGCTGCTGGTGCTGAGCGGCGTGCTGGTGGTGGGAGCGGACCGCGGCGGCCAGCTCGTCTACCAGTTTGGGGTCTCGGTTCAGAAAGGCCCGACGGCGGACAGGCAGCCTTGAGCCAGGCGGGGGTCAGACCCCGCGCTTGCCGATGTCGCGGAGAAAGCGCAGGGCGATGCCGTTGTGGCCTTCGCGCTCGTCAATGCGCACTACTTCGGCTTCGTAGTCGGGGTTGATGGCGCCGGGCGACTGCCAGTAGGGATACCTCACGTGCACGCGCACGCTCTTGTAATAGGGGTGCTCGGAGAGGAAGTAGATCCCGCCCTTGGCCACGTTTTCGGTGCGGGTGATCTCGTCCACCGGCCCGCCGGGAAGGAAGGCAGTGACGCGGATGGGCAGGTGCAGCTTGTTGCGCCCGAAGCCGCGGCGATCCTGCTTGCCCTTGGCGGCCTCGGCGGCCAGCCGTTCGCGCTCCAGGTCGGCCTCAGTCTGGCCGGTCAGATAGTTTAAGCCTTTCGGGATCTGCCAGACGGTCTGACCGCGCAGGGCAGCCAGGGCCTCGTCCACCACCGCATCCATCTCCACCAGGTGCTCTTCGTTCCAGCCTTCCTCCTCGATGGCCGCCTGGCGCAGACCGCGCAACAGCAGCAGCAGGTCGTCCAGCTCGAAGCCCTGTTCAGCGGCCACGCGCACCTGCTCGCGGATGAGGGCGTCGAGCGGGCCGTAGTTGGCCCGCATCAGGGCCTCGTGGGCGGCCTCGAACCAGACGCTGGCGGTACGCTCCAGCTCCTGGTAGGGCAGGAGGGAGAACTGGCAGTCATCGGCGGCGTGAATCCGCTCGGCGGCCGCGGCGGCGTAGTGATCGCGGCGCTTTTTCTGGCGCGCCAGCGCCTCGTTTTGTTCTTTTTCTTTGTCTGTCGGCGCCATGGAAGTGATTCGGCGGCCCCCATTGTAGCCCATCGGGGACAACGGACAAGAGGGAAGTGCCGCCGGAACTCAGCGGGTAAGTCGGCAGTAGACCCCGTAGATGACCAACCCCAGCCCGGCCAGGAAGAGCAACGGCAGCACCCAGCCGGTCAGCATGGGGGCGACGACGGCCACGGGGAACTGGAAGGCGCCGTAGCCGGCAGCGAAGTAGTAAAGCACCCCGGCCAGGAGCATCCACAGCATCCCCCGGCGAATCAGGCGACGGCTGGCCTCGTTGCCATAGGGAACCCTCTGCCGGACGGCCGCGAGTTCAGCCTGGCAGGAGGGACAGCGGGTGACCCCTGACGGAATCAGCTTGCCGCAGTAGGGGCATTGGTGCTGATTCATTCCTACACCTCTCCCGAGCACAGTTCACTCTGAAGAGGGCAGCTACTGGGGTCAGACTAGGCCCACCGGGCAGGGTTGTCAAGCACGGCGGCTTGCCGGCGCGAGAGGAACGCCAGTCGCCGCCAACCGCGCGGGCCGAAGGAAGGAGAGTCACTCTTTTGGTTTTTCCTTCGGGGTCGCTTCTTTAGGCGGGGTCAGGGTGCGTAAGTAAGCAACCATGCTCCACATCTGCTGAGGGCGCAGGCGCTCGCCTTGACCGGGCATGCGGCCGTGCCCTTTGGCTAGGATGTAGTGGAGTTCGCCCTCGGTTTTCTTCTTCGTCTCGGCGGCGGTGAAGTCCGGCACGGTGAGGTTCATTTCCTGGGCCAGGTCGCCCTCGCCTTGGCCCGCCTCTCCGTGGCACATCCTGCACTGGCTGCGATAGAGCTTCTTCCCCAGGGCGAGGAACTCCTCGTCGACTTCGAAGGGGTTCTTGCGCTCCTTTTCTTCGTCGGGGATCACCAGGGGCACTTCGGCCACCGAAACCTCTTCAGCTTCTTCCTCCGGCTCTTGCGCTTGCTCTTGCGGCTCGGCTGGCTCCTGCGCGGCCAGAACGAAGGTGCCAGCGGGGGAGATCACAGCTACAGCGGTGGCGACCACGAACAGGAAGGTGAGGCAGGCGGCGGAACGCATAGCGGCTCCTCCGGGAGAGATGTTTGCTACTGCCATCTTCGCACCCCCGGCGTCCGGAGGCAAGCCTCAACCGCGAGCCGATGTCACGGCACTGACTGATAGTGGCCGGGATCTCAGTTGGCGCTGGTGGTGGGGCTAGTCGGGGACGGTTTCTTCTTCCATGAAGGCGCGCAGCTTGCGGGCGCGGGAGGGGTGGCGGAGCTTGCGCAGGGCCTTGGCCTCAATCTGGCGGATGCGCTCGCGGGTGACGGCGAAGGACTGCCCAACCTCTTCTAACGTGTGCTCGGAGCCGTCGTCGAGCCCGAAGCGCATCTTGATGACCTTCTCCTCGCGCGGGGTCAAGGTCTTCAGCACCGCTTCGGTCTGCTCCTTCAGGTTGAGGTTGATGACGGCGTCGGAGGGAGAGATGACCGCCTTGTCCTCGATGAAGTCGCCCAGGTGGGAGTCCTCCTCCTCGCCGATGGGGGTTTCGAGCGAGATGGGCTCCTGGGCAATCTTCATCACCTTGCGCACCTTGAAGACCGGCAGCTCCATGCGCTTGCCGATCTCCTCCGAAGTGGGCTCGCGGCCCAGCTCCTGCACCAGTTGGCGCTGGGTGCGCACCAGCTTGTTGATGGTCTCGATCATGTGCACGGGGATGCGGATGGTGCGGGCCTGGTCGGCGATGGCGCGGGTGATGGCCTGGCGGATCCACCAGGTGGCGTAGGTGGAGAACTTGTAGCCCCGCCGCCACTCAAACTTGTCCACCGCCTTCATCAGCCCGATGTTGCCTTCCTGGATAAGGTCGAGGAACTGCAGGCCGCGGTTGGTGTACTTCTTGGCGATGGAGACCACCAGGCGGAGGTTGGCTTCGATCAACTCCCTCTTGGCCTGGGCGGACTCGGCCTCGCCCCGCTGCACCACGCGGATGGTGCGGCGCATCTCTTCCGCCGGGACCTCCACCAGCTCTTCCAGGGCGATAACGCGGGCGCGCAACTCGCGCAGCTCGCGCCGGGCCTCGCGCACGGTCTCCTCCGAGCCCACCTCGACGCGGCGGTAGAGCCGCAGGGTGTCGCGGTCGAGCTGGTTCAGCTCGCTCACCCCCCAGCGCAGGCGGTCGATCAGACGCTTGCGCTCGGGGTGGCTGAACTCGATGGAGCGCACCAGCTGACCGGCTTCCACCCGGGAACGGGCCAGGCCCCAGCGGGCGCGGATGGCTTGGCGGGTCTTGCGGGCGCGAATCTTCTTCAGGCGGGCGTAGAATTTGCGCGACTGCTCGTGGGTGCGGGCCAGCTTGTCCAGGGTGCGTTGCAACTGGCGGGTCTTGTCGGCCAGGCGGTCTTCGGTCAGCTCGTCGTCGTCGAACTGGACCATCTCCTTGATGCCGCGCTCGTCTTCGCGCAGCGCCTGCCCCAGGCCAATCACTTCCTTGATCACCAGCGGCTGGCGCGAGAGCACCTTCAGCACCCGCAGTTGTCCGCGCTCGATGCGCTTGGCGATGGCCACCTCGCCCTCGCGGGTGAGCAGCGGGACGGTGCCCATCTCGCGCAGGTACATGCGCACGGGGTCATTGGTTTTGTCGAGGGCGCCCGGGGTGAGGTCGAGCTCGACCTCTTCGGCGGCTTCGCGCGCTTTGCCCTCGGCAGCGGTGGGTTCGCCGGCGGGCGGCTTCTTGGGGGCCTCTTCGAGGATCTCGATGCCGGCGTCGTCGAAGGCGGAGAGCACGTCGTCGATCTCCTCCGAGGAGTGCACCTCGGCCGGCAGCAGGTCGTTGACCTCGTCGTAGAGCAGGTAGCCCCGCTCCTTGCCCATCAGGAGCAACTGCCGAACGGAATCGTATTTGTCCTCAATCGCCAATGCTTACACGCCTCCCTCTTGCGACGCCGAGAGAGACCCGGCCCCGGGCGGGACACCAACAGCTTCCAATGGGATGATTTCACCGGTTCCCGGATGCAACCGCTGCCTCTCTCCCCTTCTATCTTTAGATGAACCGGCCGGACAAAGAGTTTGTAGACAAAACCCACCAAGGTTAGCAGGTTCGCGTAACTTCCGTCAACGGCCTCCCTTCGGATCTAGAATTCCTCTGCACCTGACTCGGTTCCCGTCACCTTCGCCACCAAGCCAGTTCCATCCGGCAGCCGCGTCTAACTCATTGAAATCTAAGCAGAAAACCTACTCGGGAAGGTTCATGCGGCGGAGCAACTCTCGGAAGCGCGGGTCGCAGCGAATGGGATCGAGGAAGGGGTAGGTTTTGATCGCTGCTGCAAGTTGATCGCGGGCGTCCACAGCCCGATCGAGCCATTCGAAGGTGGCGTCGATTTCCCCCAGCCCGAGGTGAATCCAGGCGAAGGATGTCGGGGGCACGTAGCCCTGCTTGGCCATCTCATGAAGGCGCTTGAGCAAAGAGCGCGCCTCGGCCTTGTTGCCGCTCAGTCCCAGCGTCATGCCCAGCCAGCCCAGCATGGCGGCTGAGCCGGCGGAAAGCTCGACCGCCTTGCGGTAGGCGGCAATGGCTTCGTCGAAGCGTCTCAGTTCCCGGTTGGCCGACCCAATGGCCAGATAGCCCCAGTAGGCGTCAGGATCGATCTCGAGCAGTCGGCGGGCTTCCTCAATTGCCCGCTCGTAGCGTCGCCAGAACGCAAAAACGAGGGCATAAAGGGTGCGCGCATAGGTGGATAGTGGGTCGAGCTCGAGAGCCGCTTCGAGTTCGGCGGCGGCTTCTTCGAGGCGGCCCAGAGGCACGAGCGCGTTGATGGCGTAGCGGGTCCGGATGATCACCGATGTCGGATCCAAGGCCCGCGCCAGGGCCATTTCCCGCTCGACCTCCGCCCAGTTGTAGTCGAGCTTGTGGTAGAGGGCCAACAAGGAATGAGTTTCGGCAACGGCGTTGTCGATTTCCAGGGCACGCAGGGCGTGGCGAACTCCGCTGGAAAACGCCTCCTGGGGCGGCATGAAGCCATAGAAAGCCATGTGCCAGTACATTTCGGCCAGAGAATCGTGGGCAAGGGCGAAGTTGGGATCCCGTCGGATGGCTTCCTCGAAGTGCTGGACTGCCCGCGCAAGAGCCTGGGGGCTCAGGTTGGCAAAATGGTACCGACCCTGGATGTACTCATTGTACGCCGCGAGATCCTCGGTGGGCTTTCGGCGGGGGGGCTCCGCTCCGCGATCCTTGGCCGGGACGGGCGCGACCCCAACGTGGGACGCGATCGAGTGGGCGGCGAGATCATACACCTTGAAAATATCCGTCAACTCGGCAACGTACCTGTGTGCCCACATGTGCGCCTGGTCGTTGGAACGGATAAGTTGTACGTTGACGACAATCTGATCCCCCGCCCAGTTGACGCCGCCTTCGACGAGATAATCCACACCTAATTCGCGGCCGATCCGGGCCACATCCTTGTGGCTGCCCTTGTAGTGCATGGCCGTGGTGCGCGCAATCACGGCGAGCTGCTCGGGCGCCAGACTCGCGAGCGCGGTGATAATCTCGTCTGTCATCGCATCGCTGAAGTATTCCTGCGCGGGGTCGCCACTTAAGTTGACGAA
>DATEUS010000358.1:0-2263 GCA_035282985.1 Candidatus Acidiferrales bacterium | reverse complement strand
CGGCAAGACTCGACTTGCCGGCTGGGCTCTTTCTCTTCGCGGGCGTCAGCGGGGTTACAGCCCGCAGGACGTGAGCAACTAAGGAAAGACCGCCTGCCTGGTGGAGGACCTTGGCCCGTTCGGACTTCAGCCGTGTTCCTTTGCCGGCGGCGAGGATGACGATGGCCAGTGGCGAAAGCATCGATGAACGGGCGTGCTGCCCGCCCTATGAAAGCACAGAGAAGGGAAAGAGAAAAGGGGTTAGCGTCCGGCGCCCGGTCGGATCAGACATGGAGGGCGCGCGGCGCGGCGCCGACGGGCCGGTCGGGGTGGAGCAACTCCTGAAAACGCACGTCGTCTTCCAGCAGCTTGAAGTCGGCGTCGTTGCGGGCGTGGTAGCGGTTCTCCGGCCGCAGCTCGATGGCTTTGGTCAGGCACTCCAGGGCTTCGTCGGCCTCCCCGGTCAAGGCAGCCACGGAAGCCAGGGCGTAGTGGATGTACTCGCTCTTGGGGGAAAGCTTGCGCGCCTTCTCCAGGTGAAGGCGAGCGTCTTCATAGTTAGCCAGGTTAATCTGCGAAACCGCATAATGATAGTGGTCGTCGGCCGTCCGCAATCGGACCGGCGCCGGCCGTTGCATGCGTTGCTCGCAGATGGCGATGTGCACGCGTGCCCGCTCGGCCAACTCCCGGCTGGGGCCCGCGAGAACTTTCTCGAATTCCACCAGGGCGCGACGGAAGTTCTGGCGGTTGAACTGCTTCATGGCTTCTTCGTACACTTTCATCGCCTGCGCCACCTTGGGGTCAATCACCTTTTGCGGCTTTGCGGCCTTGGGGGCCGAATGGCGTCTTGGCCGGATCTTTCGTCGCGCGCGAGCTGTAGCTTTGCTCCTCGCCGGCTTCCGGCGAGCAACTGCCTTCCGTGCGGGACGCTTTTTCTTCTTGTGTTTCTTCTTTGCCATTTGAGGACTGCTCACAAGTTTATAGCAGACAAAGGTTTATTTCGTCAACCGCGCCGCCAACCAGGACTTCCAGGGGACGGACAAATTGCGGCATCTAGTATGACACTATCCGTCTCAGTCGCAACCTTCTCATAATACACTAGATAATCTACGACGTTCGAAGAGAGAGAATCTGAAACGCAACCTCCTGGGAATGAGTCAGGAAAATAGGAGAGAGGAAGGAGAATCCGACCGAGAATCAATACTCCGGTTGCAGCCCTCGGCTCTGTGTGCTATAAGAAACCACTTGAGAGGCTGAAGCTCGGTTCGACGATGAGGCGTTTCTCTTGTCCTTCATAAACTTCGCGGCCCGCGAGATCAACTGCAAGCTGGTCTATTACGGCCCCGGCCTGGGGGGCAAAACCGCCAACCTGCAGTGGATTTACGACAGCGCCAACCCGGGCCAGAAGGGCAAGATGATCTCGCTCGCCACTGAGACCGACCGCACCCTGTTCTTCGACTTCCTGCCGCTCGATTTGGGGACGGTGCGGGGCTTCAAGACCCGATTCCACCTCTACACCGTTCCCGGCCAGGTCTTCTACGAAGCCAGCCGCAAGCTCATCCTCAAGGGGGTTGACGGGGTGGTGTTCGTGGCCGACTCCCAGGAAGAGCGCATGGACGCCAACCAGGAGACTCTGGAGGGCCTGCAGGAGAACCTGAGAGACCACGGGTTTGACTTCCAGGCCATCCCCTACGTCCTCCAGCTCAACAAGCGCGACCTGCCCAACATCCTGCCGGTGGACGACCTGAAGAAAGATCTCCAAGTCAAGGGTGAGCCGGTGATCGAGGCGGTGGCCATCAACGGCACGGGCATCTTTGAGACGCTCCGAGCCGTCGCCCAGCAGGTCCTGGCCGAGCTGAAAAAAGGCTAACGGTAGCCCTTCTGCCGCCACTTTCCCTGAACCCTGTCCACCCCTCCTTCGGCTACAATTGCTCCCGCCATGCAGCCGAAAGTTCCCCACCGCTGGGATGTGACCCCCAAGGAAGCCGCGCATCTTCAGCTTGAGCTGCGGGGTCAACTGAAAAAGCAGAGAGACCTAGGCGACATTCGCACGGTGGCCGGGGCCGACATCGCCTTGGCGCCTGTAGGCGAGGCTGCGGGCCGGCCCGTCGGCCGGGAGGCGGTGGCCTACGGCGGCGTCATAGTCTATTCTTTTCCCGAACTACGCGAGCTTGAGCGTCAGTCGGCGCAGGGCAAGGTCAGTTTTCCCTACATTCCTGGTCTGCTGGTCTTCCGCGAAGGGCCGGTGCTGCTCGACGCCTTGGCCCGATTGCGCACCGAGCCC
>DATEUS010000357.1:0-2349 GCA_035282985.1 Candidatus Acidiferrales bacterium | reverse complement strand
CCACAAAGACCCTTACTACGTGCTGCCGGTTACCATGGCCATCACCATGTACCTGTCAATGAAAATGACCCCGATGACCGGCGCCGACCCCCGGCAGCAGAAGATGATGCAGGTGATGATGCTGGTCTTCGCCTTCATGTTTCTCCAGGTGAGCGCCGGACTGGTGCTCTACTGGCTGGCCTCGAGCGTGGTGGGGCTGGGACAGCAGCTCTGGATCAATCGCTGGCAGCACACGCACGACCAGGCGGAAAAAGAGGCGGCTAAGCTCAGGAAGAAAAAGAAGCGCCACCACGCGAGTGAGGAAGAAGAGGCGTGAGCGAAGCAACCTCTGGGCCGATCTCCAAGAGCCGCTGGGTGCGGGAGGGCCAGCTCGACCACCAAGCCGTGATCCCGGCGCTGCAAGCCTTCTTGTGCGACCTGCTGCGCACCGCCCACTTCGACTTGCAGGTGGAGATCCAGGAGGTGCCCGGCCCGCCTGCCCGAATCGGGCCTGCCGGTCGGGCAGAGGACGCCGACGTGGAGAGCGTGGAGCTCGAAGTCCGGCTCGACGGCCGCGACGCCGAGCTGTTGCTGGAGCGCAAAGGCGAGCTGCTCCTGGCCCTGGAGCACATCACCCTGCGCTGGCTGCGGCTCGAGCCCCGCTACCACGACCACATCCGCTTCGACTGCCGCGACTATCGCGCCGGACGCGTGGCCGAGCTGAAGCTGGCGGCCGAGACCGCCGCCGCCCGCGTGCGCCAGGGGCGGACCCCGTTTCGCTTTCAGCCCATGAACGCCCGCGAGCGCCGCATCCTCCACCTGGCGCTCAAGGATGCGCCCGGAGTGCGCTCGGTGAGCGAAGGCGAGCGCGACCAGCGCGCCGTGGTCATCTACCCCGCCTGAGAAGGCTCGAAAATCGGCCTTGCCACGCGCTGTTCTTTATCCGTGTGAATCTGTGTGCATCTGTGGTTTCATTGCTTGTTGGCGTTGATTCCCGAAAGCAAAATCCGTGTCGGAACTTCGGGCTGGCACTACGCCCACTGGCGCGGGCCTTTCTATCCCGACAGATTTCCCGCCGACGAGATGCTGGCCTTCTACTGCCAGCGGCTGGACACGGTCGAGATCAACAACTCCTTCTACCAGCTCCCGGAGAAGAAGACCTTCCGCGCCTGGCGCCAGCAGACGCCGGCGCGGTTTCAGTTCAGCATCAAGGCCAGCCGCTACATCACCCACATGAAGAAGCTCAAGGACCCCCAGCGGCCCCTGCGCAAATTCCTTTCTCACGCCCGCGAGCTGGGGCCGAAGCTGGGGCCCATCCTCTTCCAGCTACCGCCGCGCTGGGGGCGTGATGCCGGGCGGTTGAGGGACTTTCTTCAGGCGCTGCCGACGAAGCATGGTTCGGCTTCGCTCACCACAGGTCGCTACGCTTTCGAGTTCCGCGACCCCTCGTGGTTCCACCGCGAAACCTACGCCCTGCTGGAAAAGCACAACGCCGCCTTCTGCGTCTTCGACCTGGCCGGGATGACATCGCCCAAGGAACTCACCGCCGACTTCGCTTATCTGCGCTTGCACGGCCCCTCCGAATTCCACTACCAGGGGCGCTACACCCGGCGGCAGTTGGCGGGCTGGCTGAAAACTATCCAGCGCTGGCAACGGCAGGGGGCGCGCACCGCCTACGTCTATTTCGACAACGACCAGAACGGCTACGCTGCCCTGAATGCGCTGGAGCTGTCGGGGCAGGCCAGCCGCTGAGGCGTGCTCAAAAGCTAGCGGATGCCCCAGGCGATTACCCGGCCTTCGGGGTCGAGCACCACCCGGAGGACAAAGGGATTGCGGCGGTTGGGGCCGTGGAAGCGCAGGTCGGTGTACTCGACCACGTGCCGAGCAGGCTCGCGACGGTAGGTGATGCGGGGGAAACGGGCGAACCATAGGAAAGTCTTCACCTGAGGCAGGGCACTGGCCTGCTGCACAAAGCTGTTCTGCGCGTTGGGATAGAACTCGAAGCGCAGCGCGTTGTTGTCGAAGACGTTGAACCAGCTCTGGCGCACCCCGGTGGGCGTGAGCACCAGGCCGGTCCAGCGAAAGGGCGAGAGCGGTTGCGGCAGCGCCGCTTGAGCTTCCACCGCCAGGCCTTCTGCGGCCGAGAAGGCTTTCACTCGCGCTAGCGCCGCCTGATGAGCGGCGGCGCACACGCCTAGATAAACCGCAAGTGCTGCCAGCCCCGCGCGGCAGTAGAGCGCTGCTGGCCACCCGAAACCCCAGTTGTGCAAAGCGGGCGCGGCCAGCAACGCCGCCTGCAACGCGAGGAGCAGGAACAGCAGACCCCAGTTGTCGGGCGCGCCCAGAAAGCTAGCTCCGACGGCCACCAGC
>DATEUS010000356.1:0-7665 GCA_035282985.1 Candidatus Acidiferrales bacterium | reverse complement strand
ATGGCTCAAGACCAGATGCTGCACCAGCACGCACAGCTCGGAGGGGAATCCAGCCAGCCCATCCATCTTGCGGCCGAGCAGCTCCAGGCCGATGGCGATGTGTCCCACCAGGTTCCCCACGGTGGTGTAGTCGAGGGCCCGACTGGAACCGTTCGCTGGAACGCTTTCTCCTGCGCCGGGAGAAGTTCTTGCTCGGCCAGCAGACAGCAGCAGAGGAGACTCCGACCCTGTTTGACACCGAACCCGCCGGCGACCGCGCGGCCGAGGAAAAACCGGCGTCGGGGAAGCCGGGCGCGGGGAAGAAGTGAAGCGCGCCGCCCGCCGCCCCGTTGCCTCCCCTGGCCGCGTCTCGCGGCCGCGAAAAACCATCTACGAGTTGCCGCCGCTGGAGTTGGAGTGCATGAAGACGCTCTGGGGTCTGGAGGAAGCCAGCGTCCGCGAAATCCGTGAGCAACTGGCTGCGGCCGCGCGACCTCTCGCCTACACCACCGTCGAGACGATCATGGACCGCTTGACCCGCAAAGGCGCGGTCGAGCGACGCAAGGTGGGCAAGGCTCACCGCTACACCCCGGTCTATCAGAAAGCCGATGCCCGGGCGCAGGCGGTGGCGGCGCTGACTGAGCATTTCTTCGGCGGCTCTCGCCAGGCCCTGGTGGCTCACTTGAGCGGCAGCCCCGCCAGCGCGCCCCGGCGCACGTTGCGCTCGCTGGCCACAGCGGCCAAGGCACGGGAGCCGCAGGTCCTGGCGGCCGCGCGCCGGCATGCGGCGCCAGTGCGGGCCAAGCACGCCGCCCCCGCCTTCGAGACCAAGGCTGAAGCCCCCATTGATACTTCTCTGCTTTGAGACACCTGTCGGCTTGCGCGGGGTGTCTCAATTCAAGCAGAATAGGCCACGCGCTTCTTGCGCAGCGAATTTCCATGCTTGAGCAATACAGGGAGTGGCGGCTTCGCGACCGGGCGCTGCATCCGGCGACGGTGCTGGCGCCGATGGCCGGCGTCACCGACAACGTCTTTCGACGGCTGATTCGCGAGCAGGGCGGCTGCGGGCTGCTGATGACCGAGTTCACCAGCGCCGACGGGCTCTCGAAGGCCGGTAGCCGCACCCGACGCTATCTCTACTTCACCCCGGATGAGCACCCCATTGCCGCCCAGCTCTTCGGCGCCAATCCCGACACGCTGGCCGCGGCGGCGGCGCTGGTGGAGCAACTGGGCTTCGACCAGGTGGACATCAACCTGGGCTGCCCGGCGAAGAAAGTGGTCAAGTGTGGCGGCTCCGGCTTGCTGCGCGACCTGCCGCTGCTGGAGCGAATCTTCCGCCGGGTGCGCGCTGCAGTGCGAATCCCACTCACAACGAAAATTCGCGCCGGCTGGGACGAGACCTCCATCGTCGTTCGCGAGGTGGGCCGACTAGCGGAAGGCTGCGGAGTGGAAGCCATCGCGCTCCATCCGCGCACGCGCGTGCAGGGGTATGCCGGCCAAGCCGATTGGCGGCTGATTGGGGAACTGAAAGAAACGGTGAAAACTCCGGTGATCGGCAACGGTGACATCAACCGCCCCGAAGACGCCGAGCGCATGTTCCGCGAAACGGGCTGCGACGCCGTCATGATCGGTCGCGCCGCCGCGGCCAATCCCTGGATCTTCCGGCAGATGGCTGATTACTTCGCCACCGGGCGCTACGGCGAGCCCTCAGAGGAAGACCGCTACCGGTTGCTGCGCGAGTTCTACCAACGCTTGCAGGCGGCCGATGATCCCGAGGCACTAGGAAAGATGAAGCAGTTTGCCAGCCGCTTCACCCGCGGCCTGCGCGGCGGCGCCACACTGCGCCAGGCGGTGCACGCCGCCCGCTCGACCGCAGAAGTGACGGAACGCGTGGAGGCTTTCTTTTCTCGACAGGGTGGAGTCCTTCACTCTGCTGAGGCCGCGACCGGCGGCACGGTTTCAGCCGCCCGGGTGGGGGCTGACTGAGGAGGACGGTGGTGGAGGAAAAAAAGGCCCAAGGGGTGGAACAGCGCGTCCACCGACGCATTGAGGTCTCGTTGCCGCTGCTGGTGCGGGGTCGCGACATCTACGGCGCCGCTTTCGAAGACACCACCTCCAGCTACAACGTCAGCCGCGAAGGCGCCAGCTTCCTCACTCACCGCGAGCTTGAGATCGGACAGTCCCTGGAATTGATTCTCGTGCGGCGTCCGCCGCCGCGTGAAACCGGCAGTTCTGCTGGCTTCGAGACCACCGGCGAGGTTCGTCGTCTCGTCCCCAAAGGGTCGGGCGAATGGGAAGTGGGTGTCCACTTCACCGGCCCCCGCCTCCGCACTTACATGCCGGAAACCGCCTAGGGCGGCAGAAGTCTGCTCGTCGAACTAGAAGCTATCTCGTAAATGGGCAAACGACGCAGCGCGTGGACGGAGGAATCTCAGAAATCCCTCAGGGGCTAAAGCCCTGGATTTTAGCCACCTTTTCGGCACGGCTGAAGCCGTGCCCTTCCGAAGGCGTCAGACTATGGGTTTATCAGATGACTTCTAGTCGCGGCTGAGGGCGTTTTCTTCTTGCAGGCGACGGAAGGCTTCGCTGCGGGACAGGCCCAGTTCGCGGGCCACCTGTTTGAGCGCCGCTTTAAGATCGAGGCCTTTCTGTTTGCGCAGGCGCTCAACCCGCGTCCGCAACGACACGCGCCCGGGGGCGGGCTGCCGACGCGCCTCCTTCTCCGGAGGCCCGACCAGCAGAGTCATCTCACCCTTGAGCGGGCGCTTCTTCACCTGCTGCGCCAGGTCATTCAGGTGGCCGCGAAGGAATTCTTCGTGCAGCTTGGTGACCTCGCGTGCGACCACCGCCTGCCGGTTGCCCAGCATCGCCGCCATGTCGGCCAGCGAGTCGGCCATGCGGTGCGGAGCCTCGTAAAAAATAAGGGTCGCTTGCTCCTCCGCCAGGGCTTGCAGAGCCTTGCGCCGCTGGGTGCGCCTGGGGGGCAGAAAGCCGATGAAGTGGAAGTGCTCGCAGGGCAAGCCGGACGCCGCCAGCGCCGCCGAAAACGCCGTGGGGCCGGGGATCGGCACCACCGGGATGCCGTGGCGGATAGCCAGGGTCACCAGGTGATAGCCGGGGTCGGAGATGCCGGGCGTGCCGGCATCGGAGACCAGCGCCACCCGGGCGCCCTGTTCCAGGTCAATCACGATTTCGGGCGCTCGCACGATCTCGTTGTGCTCGTGGTAGCTGAGGGCGCGTTTGTGGATGCCGAAGTGGTGGAGAAGCTTGGCGGTCTCGCGGGTATCCTCGCAGGCGATGAAGTCAACCTCCTTCAGCACCCGCAAGGCGCGCAGGGAGATGTCCTCCAGGTTTCCGATGGGTGTGGCAACTAGGTAGAGGCAGCCGCCGTTGGCGTTGTGCCGGGGCTGCGGATAGCTTGCCGTCTGCGTAGCCATGGTCAACCAAGAATAAGGGAGCCAATGTGCAAGTCTAGCACAGAGTCAGTTCCTGTCGGCACAGGTTTCGTCGCCTCACTGGCTGCATCCAGCCGGGCGTGGCGGCGTGGGAGGAACCGGCGCCCCTGGCCCTGGTCGCGCTGTGGCCTGTGGTAAGATAAAGTTTTGCGGGAGTGGGAGGAAGAAAGCCAATGCCGTTGTACGAATACGAGTGCGGGCGCTGCGGCAAGCGGTTCGAGTTGATCCAGAAGTTCAGCGACCCGCCGCAGGCTACCTGCGTGGACTGCGGCGGCTCTGCCCACCGCCTGCTCTCCGCCCCCGCCATCCAGTTCAAAGGCAGCGGCTGGTACGTGACCGACTACGGCCGCAAGTCGGCGCCGGCCGAGAAGAGTGAAAGCAAAAGCGAGGAGAAAGCTCCGGCCAAGAAGGAAGAAGCTCCCTCGACGACTCCCGCCAGTAAGAACTCGGATTGAAATCAGGATTGCAGGAAGCAGAGGTAGGTCACGGACTATGCCCGGTCGGGAGGGTGAACTCACCGCAGAGGCGCCCTTCGGCTTCGCTCAGGATCTCCGCTTCGCTCCGACAGAGACCGCAGAGGAACAGAGGAGGCAGGGAAGCAAGGAAGCAGAGGAAGCAGATTCCTCGGGTTGGCTAAAACCGCCAACCCTCGGAATGATAAAGTTCGAGGAGCTTTTCAGCCTCCTGCTAGAGCTTGAGGGATTTCAGGTAGTCGCGGAAGGGCGGGGCCAGGGTGGGGTGCTTGAGGGCGTAGTGGACGCTGGCGCGCAGCAAGCCCAGCTTGGTGCCGGCGTCGAAGTGCTCACCCTCGAAGGCTAGGGCGTAGACCGCTCTTAGGCGGGCGAAGCGCAGCAGGGCGTCGGTCAACTGGATTTCGTTTCCCCGTCCCGGCGGCGTGACATCAATGATGTCAAAGATGTCCGGTTCCAAAATGTAGCGCCCGATCACGACGTAGGGCGAGGGGGCTTCAGCCTGCTTGGGCTTCTCCACCATATCGGTGACGCGGAAGAGGCGTCCTCCAAACTTTCCGTTTCCGGCCGGCTCAACGGCCATCACGCCTTTCTCTTCGATGGCCGGCCCGTGGACTTCCTTGGTGGCGATGATGCAGCCGCCGTAGGCGGCGTAGGCTTCCAGCAGTTGTCCGGTGCAGGGGGTGGGGGCGTCAATCACATCGTCGGGCAGCAGCACGGCGAAGGGCTCGTCACCGACCAGGTCGCGCGCGCAGCCGACGGCGTGACCTAAGCCCAGCGGCGCCTTCTGCCGGACAGAAATCACGTTGGCCAGCTTCCCCAGCCGGCGCACCATCTCGGCTTCTTCTTTCCTGCCCTGGCTTTCGAGCAGCAGCACGAGGTCCCTGTCAGCGTCGAAGTGCTCTTCGATCGACTCCTTGCCATGGCTGGTGACCAGGATGATGTCCTCAATGCCGCTGGCCACCGCCTCCTCGACCGAGTACTGGATCAGGGGCTTGTCCACCAGAGGCAGCATCTCCTTGGGCTGGGCCTTGCTGGCGGGCAGGAAGCGCGTACCCAGGCCGGCGACCGGCATCACCGCCTTGCGCACTTTGCGTGTCGGGCTCATGGCTGCTCTCCCGAGGACGTTTCGCTCCAGCGCCGCGCCACCTCCAGATGCTCGACCCAGGCGCGCAGGCGCGCCGGCGGCATCACCCCGCGCTCGCACAGCAGCGTGACGTGGCGCTCGAAAGGAATGGCCTCGAAGTATCGGTTGATGACGGTCACGCGCGCGGGCGGGTCGCGCCACACTTCCTGCGGCGGCTTCTCCTCGATGCGATGGAACGGCGCCAGGGCCGGGGGCAGGAACTTGGCGGTGTCGGCCAGCACGAAGAAGGGCTTGCGGGAGATGCGGGCCTGCTCTTGTAGTGGACGGGTGCCCAGCCGGTTGACGTAGGCCCGCTCCAGCACCGTGTCGGCGCCCACCACCACGGCGTCGGCGGCGGCCATCTGCTCGCGCAGGGCGGCGTCGATCAACAGCGTCACCGCGATGCCCTTTTCGGCCAGGCGTTCGGCCAGGAACCGGCCCTCGTAGAGCGGCCGGCTCTCGGAGAGAATCACCCGCTCGAGGTGGCCGGCTCCGTTGCGGGCAGGGCGCGCGGCGGCAATCAGCGCTGCCAGTACGGTTGAGCTGTAAGAGTAGGTGAGCACAGTGCGGTGACGGCGAATGCGAGCGGCAAAGAGTTGCGCGATCCTGGGCGTCGCCTGCTGGCGCTGGCGCCGGAACTTCTCCACCGCCTTGCGCAGGTTGCGCAAGGGGTGGGCGTCCTGCTCGGCCGCCAGGTAGATGAGGTTAGCCAAGTTGAGCATTGGCGCCATCGAGGGCTGCACGGTGAGCGTGGTCTCGGCCAGCTCGCCCAGGGCGTAGGGGAGGCGGGAATCGTCGGCGCGCTCGGTCAGGCAGAACTCTTCCAGCAGCGCCGCCGCCCGGTCGGCGATCTCCGCCGCGCCCGAGCGGTGGTCGGCCGCCAGGGCCCGCAAGCCCGTCAGGGTCTTTCGCAGGACGTCAGCCATCCGGGACATTCTAGCAGACGGGCGCTGCGCTTTGGCTCTTAGTGGCCGAAAAAACGCCCTGTGCTAACATAAACAGGCAGAGGCTGGGATCGCGATGACGCGTATCTTGGGCATTGAATCGAGTTGCGACGAGACGGCCGCCGCGGTGGTGGTCGATGGCGTCGACATCCTCTCCAACGTCATCAGCTCGCAAGTGGCGTTGCACGCCAAGTACGGCGGGGTGGTGCCGGAGCTGGCCTCACGCGCTCATCTGGAGAAAATCGTGCCGGTGGTGCGCGAAGCCTGCGAGCGCGCTGGGGTGGCGTACAGCGACATCGAGGCCATTGCTGTAACCCAGGGGCCCGGTTTGATTGGGTCGTTGCTGGTGGGGGTGAGCTATGCCAAGGCCATGGCCTGGTCGCTGGGAAAGCCGTTGATGGGGGTGAATCACCTCGAGGGCCACATCCACGCCGTGCTATTGGAAGCGGCGCAGAACGGCCGGGAGGCCGAGATCGACTTTCCTGTGGTGACGCTGGTGGTGTCGGGCGGGCACACGGTGCTGTACTTGGTCGAGCGGGAGCCGTTGCCAGCTGTGAGCCACGGCTTTCGCTATCACTACCGGCAATTGGGCCACACCCTGGACGACGCTGCCGGCGAGGCCTACGACAAGGTGGCGAAGCTGTTGGGCTTGGGCTACCCGGGTGGGCCGGTGATTGATCGCCTGGCTCGCGGCGGCAATCCCCAGGCCATCATCTTCACCAAGCCCAATCTTAAGCGCGGGCGGCCCTATGATTTCAGTTTCAGCGGCATCAAGACCGCGGTGGTGCGGCTGGTGGAGAAAGACGGCTTGCGGGACGAGGCCGAGCGGCGCTTGGCGCGCCGCCGCGCTCAGCTCAGTACACCGCTGGAAGAACTGGTAAGCGAGCGCACACTCGACCTGCTGGCCAGCTTCCAGCAAACCGTGGTGGAGGACTTGACCGAGCGCACTCTGGCCGCCGCCGCCGACTTTCGGGCCCGCGCTGTCTTTGTCTCTGGCGGGGTGGCGGCGAACTCCCTGCTGCGGACAGTCTTCGCCGAGGAGTGCGCCGCCCGCGGCGTGCCGGTGTTCTTCCCCTCCGTCCTGCTCTCCACCGATAATGCCGCGATGATCGCTGCCGCTGCCTACGCAAAGTTCCTGGCTCAGGAGTTCGCCGGCCTGGAGTTGAACGCCGACGCTTCCCTGCCGCTGGGCTGACGGGCTCTGCTCAGCGTCTGTTGCGGACACGTGCAGGCAGAAGTTCTACTGCAAATGCGTATCGCTATTGATACCGGCGGGACCTTCACCGACTGCATCTTTCTGCGCGGGGCCCGCCTGGAAATCCTGAAGGTGTTTTCCACCCCTGCCAATCCTGCGCGCGCCATCGCGCAGGCGGTGGAGACGGTGCGTGCGCGTCCCGCGGAACCGGTGGAGCTGCTCCACGGCACCACGGTGGGTACCAACGCTCTGCTGGAGCGGCGGGGCGGGCGCGTCGCTCTGGTGACCACGGAAGGGTTCGAAGATGTGCTGGTGATTGGACGGCAAGCCCGCCCGCAGCTCTACGACTTCTTCGTTAGTCGCCCGCCGGCGCTGGTGCCGGCGGCGCTGCGATTCGGCATCCGGGAGCGCATCGGGCCGCGGGGTGAAGTGTTGTTGCCGCTTGGCGCTGCAGAGCTGGCGCGACTGCGGGCGTGGCTGCGGCGGGCGCGCCCGC
>DATEUS010000355.1:0-3184 GCA_035282985.1 Candidatus Acidiferrales bacterium | reverse complement strand
AGCCCCGCATCACCCGCATCAAAGTGCACTACACGGTGAAAGTTCCCAAAGGCAAGAAAGAGGTGGCCGAGCGCGCTGTTGAGATTCACGAACAGTATTGTCCCGTCTCGCAATCGGTGCGCCGCGGCATTGAAATCGAATTCGACGGCACCGTCGTCGAAGAGTAGCCCCGCTAGCTTGCCGGCCCCGGAGCCGGTGGTGGAGACTCCTTTTCCTGGCGACGACAAAGCGGGCAGCGCTGCGGCCGCCGGACGATGGACGTGTCGCGGGGAAAGAAGGTCGCCAGGCTCCAGTCCAGTGATACCTGAAGCTGTTTTTTCAGCCCCACCAGTTTCAGCAGGTGGATGGCGTTCCACAACAGCCAGGCGAAGTAACCGCCCAGCTTGAAGCCCATCAGATTGACCACGGCGTCGTTCATTCCCAATGACACCAGCATCCCCTTGGGCTCAAAGCTGAAATTGACGTAGGCCTGCCGGGCGATGCCGCGAGCCACGTTGTCGGCGGCGACGCGGGCTTGCTCCATGGCCACCGGAGCGATCTGCGGCGTCTGCTCCGGCGGCGCTCCCTGCACCAGAGCGTTGTCGCCGATGGCAAAGACACGGGGGAACTCAGGGAGATGGAGCTGGGGGGTCACCAGCACTCGCCCGACTTTGTTCTTCTTCACGGGGAGGGCTTCGAGCAGAGGATGGGCGCGCACGCCGGCGGTCCAGATGATCAAACCAGCCTCGATTTTCTGGCCGTCGCTCATCTCCACCTCGCCAGGCCGCATACGGGCGACCCGCGCTTCGGTGCGCACCTCGACGCCTTCCCGCTCGAGCTTCTGCCGCGCCCGCCGGGCGATATAGGGGTCCACCCCGACCAGAATATCCGGAGTCGCCTCCAGCAGGATGAGCTTGACCTCGCTGACCGGGATGCCGCGGTAGCGCGGGCCGACGTGTTCGTAAATCAGGTCGCGCAACTCCGCCACCAGCTCCACGCCAGTGTAGCCGCCGCCGACCACCACCAGGGTCAACAGCCTGTGTTTCTTCTCGGGGTCGGATTCATGGTTGGCGTGCTCCAGCAGATCCAGGATGTGATCGCGCAGGATGACGGCGTCCTCCAGGCTGCGCAGGGTGTAGGCGTTCTCGGCCACGCCTTCGACCCCGAAGAAGTTGGGCACACTGCCGAGGGCGATGATGAGGTAGTCGAACGGGATTTCGCCTTCGCTCGACTGCACCCGCCGATTTTTCAGGTCAATGCCGGTGACCAGGGCGCGCCGGAAGCGGAACTGCCGCCGACCGCGGATGTCGCGGATGCTCTGCACGATGTGGCGCGGCTCGATGTAGGAGGAGACCACCTGCGGCAGCAGCGGGGTGAAGAGAAAGAAGTTGGTGTCGTTGACCAGCAGCAGGTCCACCCCGGGGTCGCCGCGGAACTGCCGCTCCAGCTCCACCATTGCTTCCAGGCCGCCGAAGCCCGCGCCCAGCACCACGACTCGGGTAGGCTCCTTCATCGCCGCCACACCCCTTTGGCCTGCCGCTGCCGCACAGCTTCGTAAAGCACCACTCCCGCCGCCACCGAAACGTTCAGCGAGCTGATGGGCCCGACGGTGGGGATGGAGACCACAAAATCGCACTTGGCCCGGACGTGCTCGCGCAGGCCTTTGCCCTCGCCGCCGAGCACCAGCCCCAGCGGGCCGGTATAGTCCACCGCGGTAACGGACTGCGGGCCGCGCTCGTCAAGACCGACCAGCCAGCAGCCGGCCTCCTTGAGGCGCTCGAGCGCACGGCCGAGGTTGGTGACGCGGGCCACAGCCACGTGCTCGCTGGCGCCGGCGGATACTTTCTCCACCGCCGGGGTGATACCGGCGGCGCGGCGCTCGGGCAGGATGACGCCGGAGACGCCGGCGCAAGAGGCGGTGCGCAGGATGGCGCCCAGGTTGCGCGGGTCCTCCACACCGTCGAGCAGCAGGAAGAGTGCCGGCGGTTGGGCGGCGGCGATCAACTCCTCGAGGTCGGCATATTGCTTGCTGCCCGACACCGCCACCACGCCCTGGTGCTTTGGCGTGCCGGCCAGGCGATCCAACTCATCGCGGTTCACGAAGCGAACCGGCACATTGGCCGTGCCCGCCGCCGCCACCATCTTCTGCACGCGGGGGCCGCCGCGACCCCGGGCCACCAGCAACCGCTCCAGCGGACGTCCGGCGGCCAACGCCTCCTCAACCGCGTGGATGCCATAAAGAATCGCCATCGTCGCTCACACGAAGACCGCGCAGAATTCCAGCACGCGCTCGCGGCAACTCTTGATGCGCACGGGGAGGTCGAGCTCGGCGCCGCGCTCAATCAAGAGCAGTAGGTCGTCCAGACTGGGGCCGAAAGGCAGGCCGGTGAGCATCACGCGAATAGGATGGTAGAGAGCGCGGCCGCGCCAGGGGGTTTCGCGCTTGAGGTCTTCGATAATCTGGTGGAAGCGCTCCGGGGTCAGCCAACTGTCTTCCAGCGCGCGCTGGCCGAAGGCGCGCATGACCTCGCGCGCGCCTTCTCGTTCCATCGCCTGGCGGCTTTCCGGCACGCGCAGGTAGTTCTCGGGCTGGTAGTCAAACACCAGGCGAGTGCGCGGCGGGAGCAAAGAAAGGAAGTCGAGCCCCGGCAGCACGGCGCGGAGCAGGTCGCGCAGCCACAGGCGCACCGGCTCGCTCACTTCCTGCGGGAGCCAGTTGACGCGCTGGTAGTACGGCAGGGCCAGGGCCACCAGGCGGTCGAGATCGGCGCGCTGCAGCCAGGCGTGGTTACTGCGGCGCAGTTGTTCGAAGTCAAAACGGGTCGGCTCGCGGAGCAGGTTCTCCGGCAACCACAGAGCCAAAAGATCCTCCCGGGAAAGAATCTCTCGGGGCTTTCCTGTTCGCGGGTCGGGCGGCGGCGCCCAGGCGGTCAGGGCCAGGAAGTTCAGCAAAGCTTCTGGCAGCACACCCAGCTCGCGCAACTCAGCGACGCGCGTGTGCCCGCTCCACTGGCCCCAAGGCGACGGCTCGGACTCTTCCAGAGGCGGGAGCGACCGGAGCCAATCAGGCATCTCGCCTTTTTCGGCTTCGCCGTGCCATTCCAGTCCCAGCCAGCGCAACTCCTCCCGCCAAAGCTCTGAATCAGCCGTCTGCTGTCGAGCCAGGAGGAAGGGTTCGCTTCGCTGGCGCGCGCGCAGCCACAGA
>DATEUS010000354.1:0-2298 GCA_035282985.1 Candidatus Acidiferrales bacterium | reverse complement strand
AAGGGTCTTGCTTCTTGGCCAGCTTCAGCGCAGCGGAATTGATGCAGTAGCGCTGGCCGGTGGGGGCGGGGCCGTCGGGGAAGACGTGGCCGAGGTGGGCGTCGCAGGCGCTGCACACCACCTCCGTCCGCTCCATGCCGTGGCTGCTGTCTTCTTTGGTCGCCACTGCCGCGGACGAAGCAGGCGCGGTGAAGCTCGGCCAGCCGCTCCCGGACTCGAACTTGGTGTCCGAGCTGAACAACTCAGCCCCGCAGCAGACGCACTTATACATTCCTTTGTCTTTGCTGTGGGCGTACTCGCCGGTGAAGGGTGGCTCCGTGCCTTTCTTGCGGGTGACGTAGAACTGCTCCGGCGTAAGCTGCTTCTCCCACTCCTTTTCGCTCTTGCGTATCTTTTCGACCATTCTGGCAAGCTCCTGGGCTATGGATTCAGGTTCTGCAAGTCTTCGGGCAGCGTTACTTCGATGCGTTTCTCCTCCGGGGCGATGCGGCGGCAGTACTCTTCGGCAAAGGGAATCAGCAGTTCTCTTCCGTCCACGGTCTCCACGGCCAGCACTTTGGTGCCGCCGGTGAGGATCAACTCGCGCACGCGGCCGAGCTCGGCGCCGCTGGCCTGGTCGAACACGCGGCAGCCCACCAGCTCGTCGAGCAGGAAAGTCCCGGACGGCCGTGTGGCTTCGGCCCGCGGAATCTGAATCTCCAGACCCACCAGTTCCTCGGCTTGGCTGAGGGAATCATAGCCGCTGAAGTGGAACACCAGGTAGTTCTTGTGGGGCCAGGTTTTCTCGACGCTGGCGGGCCGGGGCTCGCCGCGGCCGTCCCAGAGCCAGACCTGGTGCCGCGCGAGGAGTCGTTCAGGGAGGTCGGTCAGAATCTCGGCGGCCACTTCGCCGCGCCGCCCCTGCGTCTTCACAATCCGCGCCACCGTCAGCCAGCCCCGCTGGCGGCCGGGCGCGTTCCCACTTGCCAAGCCTACTCCAGGATTTCCAGGGTGAAGCGCTTGCGCATCTTCATCCCGGCAGCGCCCAGGATGGTGCGGATGGAGCGGGCCGTCCGTCCTTGCTTGCCGATGACCTTGCCCAGGTCGGTGGGGGCCACTCGCAACTCCAGCACCGTTACCTGCTCCCCTTCGATGGCACGCACTGTCACTTGATCGGGATTGTCTACCAGAGACTTGGCTATCTGCTCGACCAGCTCTCTCATTGGCGCCCCCTCTTCCGTCCTCTTCTCCCCGAGGAGCGGAAGATCTCCTTGAACTAGAAGTGCTGCTCCAATGAACTAGACCAGCTTGTGGCGACGCAAGAAACTCCGTACCGTGTCGGTGGGTTGGGCGCCCTTCCCCAGCCAGTATTGAATGCGCTCCGCCTTGAGGTTGATCGCCGGCGGCTGCTGCTGCGGGTTGTAGTGCCCGACCACTTCCACGTATTCGCTGTCGCGCGGCTTCCGTTGGTCCATGACCACGATGCGATAGGCCGGCTGCTTTTTCTTGCCTACACGAGAGAGGCGGATTCTCAGCAAACTTGTCTCCTCCTAGAAAGTGCCGTGATTATAGCGGATTTCAGGCTCCTTGGGAAGCGGCCTGAGAGCTAGCTGCGCCAGCGCAGGGTAACGGGGCCGGGGATGGGGTGCTGCATCGGCTGGCCGCTGCGCCTGGCCTCCAGGTGCGCCGCCTTGAGCTGGAAGTACCACTTGGCGGGCCGGTCGGCGTCGTCCACCAGCATCATCGCCGGGCTGTGGCCCAAGCCCCGCGCCTGCTTTTCCATCGTCTCCTGGTCCTGGCGCAGAAACTTCTTGGCAAAGAGGCGAAAGACCGGAACGACGAACGGCAGCCAGGGAAAGATGTTCCAGGCGGCGCAGAAAAATGCGGCAGCGCTCCGCCGTGATGGGCGTGACGGTGGCGCGGCTGGAAAACCAGTAGGGCCCGTAGCGGATCTGCTCGAAGCGCATGTTGGGCAGCACGAAATCAATCGTAGTGCTGATGGGCTGGCCGTAGACCCGCAGCAGCTTGTAGGGGGCGCTGTTGGCCGAAGGTTGGTGGGCGCGGATGCGGAAGCCGCTGGGAATGGGCTCGAAAATCTTCTCCTTCACCTGGATGCTGCGGCGGGTGCGCCACCACCACGACTGGTGGACGAAAGGGCCATGGGCCGGGTCCATCAGCCCGATGATGCCGTGGTCGACGTTCGAGGGCAGCTCGGCCGCCAGGTGCGTCATCCGATAGCGCTCGCTGAAGACTGGCAGGCGTGGCGCCGGCGGCACCGGTTCGTTGCGCGCCGCCGGGTCAGGGAGGTAGACCCAGACG
>DATEUS010000353.1:0-5434 GCA_035282985.1 Candidatus Acidiferrales bacterium | reverse complement strand
CCCCGCCGGAACTGCCCTCCGGCTTGGGGAAGAGCGCGGCCAACGGGTTGGCGCCACGGCCTTCAGCGTAGCGCCCGTAGGCGGTGTGCCCCTGACCGAGCGACACTGCCACCGCCTCAGGATGTATTCCCTCGGTCAGGTGGGCGGGCAATTCGAAGGAACCGCGCTGGGAGGTGACGCGTAGCAGGTCGCTCTCACCGATGCCCAGCCGTCGCGCCGCCTCCGGATGAATCTCCACCCAGTTGCTCCAAACAACCTTGCTCATCGCCTCCGGCACTTCCTGCAGCCAGGGCCGATTGGCGCCGCGCCCGTCGAACAATTGCTGGGAAGGATAGACAACTAGCGCCAGTTCCTTCGCGTTGTTGCCTGCCCCGGCGCTGACTTCAGGCAAACCCGAAAGTTGCGGGCTGAAGCGCACCGGCGCTTCCGGTGCCGAAGACCAGACGCCGCCACTCTCAACCGCTTGCCGCCAGAAGGACTCGAAGTCCTGCTGCGGGGCAAAGCGGCGGTGGAGCGCCCGCCACTCCGACCGGAGGTAGTCTAGGAAACTCTGGCTGGCAAAGCTTCGCGCCAGTTCCGGCGCGATTTTTCCTCCAAGCGCAAGCAAAACGTCGGGCGTGGCCCTGGTGTCGAAGATGGGCTGCATCGTCGGCTGGGAGAGCCCATAGACGCCAGCGCGGGGCTGGTAGTCCTCCCAGCGCTCGAGTGGAGTGTGATCGGGCAGCACCAGGTCGCAGGCCGCGGTAGTCTCGTCGAGGTAGCTGGCGAAACTAACCTTGAAGGGCACCTTGCGCAGCGCCTCTGCGAAGCCCGCCGTGGCGGGCAGGGTGAAGAGCGGGTTGGCGTGGTAAAAGAGCGCCGCCAGGATTTCTTCGCTCTTCATCGCCTCCACCAGGTTCAAGGCGTCCCGATAGGTGGCCACAGCGTCGTAGTCGGTTCCCTGGCCGAAGTGGATTGTTTGGCCGACGTTGCCGCAAATGTAGTTGAGGATGTTGATAGCTATCTGGGTGGTGGTAGCGTTGTCATCACTGACAGCCACACCACCACCGAGAGCCAGCCCGGGCTGCGCCCTGGCAAACTCGCGCGCCAAGCTCCTGACACGGTCAGCCGGAATCCCAGTCACCTCAGTGACATTTGCAGCATCCCAGCCCTCCACAGAAGGGCGGAGCGCACTCACTTCGACCCCAGATAGATTGCGAGCCAGCCCGGCATCGAGAATCTCACGAATCATTCCCAACACTAGAGCCTGCTCAGTGCCGGGGGGGATTGCGACCCACTCGTCGGCGTTGGCTGCGGTCAGCGACTGGCGGGCTTCGACGTGAACGAAGCGCCGGGACAGGTCGCTGCGAAACTCGGCAAAGTCGCGGGTGAAAGCAACGTTGGAAACCCAGGTTTCGAGGAAGTCGGCTCCGAAGTTGAGCAGGAACTTGGCGCCGGCAATGTCGTAGCGGGGAATCTCGCTGGTGCCGAAGCTGCGGCGGTTGGCCTCGCGGATGGCTTCGTAGGCAAAGGGCTCGTACTGGAGGTAGCGGCGCGAGCCGTAGGCTGCCAGCCACTCGCGGAAGAGCTTGTGCAGGCTGCCGGTAACGCGATGGGAGATGAGGGCCACACGGTTGGCCTGCTTCTCGTAGCGCAAGTAGCGCAGAGTGTCGGCCAGCAGCCGCTCGCCCTCCTCCCAGGTGATGGGAACAAGCTGGCCGCGCTCGTTGCGCTTCAGCGGCTGGCGGATGCGGTCGGGATTGTAGAGGCCTTGCACGGCGGCCTGACCGCGGACGCAGAGCGCACCGCGGTTGACCGGATGATCCGGGTTGCCCTCCAGCTTGAGCGCCCGGCCCTCTCGCGTCCGCACCAGAACGCCGCAGCCGGCCGGACACTCCCGGCAGGTGGACTTGTACCAGGTGGAGACCCCGGGAATGGTTTCCTCCGGCGGCACCACGTAGGGAATGAGCTTGCGGGCCGGCTCGGAGCTGCACGCCGCCAGCGCCCCAGCACTGGCGGTGGCGAGGAACTTCAGGAAGTCGCGCCGCTCTATTCGCCTGCTCATCGTCTCACTTGTGACAGGTGGCACAGTCCACCGATGCCCCCCGCTGGTTGTGACAGTTCAAGCACCAGCCCATTTGCAACGAAGCAAACTGGTAGACCTCGTCCATCGTTTCCACCGGCCCGTGGCACTCCTGGCAGCGCACGCCGGCGCGCACGTGGCGCTTATGAGGGAAGTAAACGAAGTCCGGCACGCTGTGGATTCGAACCCAGGGAATGGGCTGACGCTCCTGCCAGTAGGCCGCCAGCTTGCGCACCTCCGGCTTCCGCACGCCCACCAGGGAGTGACAGCCCATGCAGGTTTGAACCGACGGAACCCCCGCCACCGTGCTGCGCCGGGCGTAGGCGTGACAATACTGGCAGGGAATCTGTTTCTCCCCGGCGTGCAGCTTGTGGCTGAAGAATATGGGCTGCTCGATTCCAGCGCGAGCGAACAGCCGATGACGCAGGCCCAGAGCGGTGAAAGCTGGCAGAATGACAGCCAGCAGCAGGATCAGCGCAATCCGGCCCCCCCAGCCGCGAAACCGGCCTTCCTCTTGGCTGGCCACGATGGCCTTCCCCCCCCGGACTAAGAACCCTGTCTCTGTGCCCGCTAGCCCCACCGTCGGCGGGGCTAGCGCCCTGCCGCGCTTGCTTCCCGCACGGCTCTGACCTGCTCCGGCCGGACAGGCCGAGCGCTGTTGCCCCAACTGCTGCGCTCGTAGTTGGCGACGGCAGCGACTTCCTTGTCGCTGAACAGTTCGCCGAAGGCGGGCATCCACGCCATCCACGGGTAGTCTGGCCCGCGCTCAACACCGCCGCTGCCGAAGAGAATCTGTCTCACCTGGGTGGATGGGTCGTCAGCCGTCACGACGGTTGAGCCAACCAGGCTGGGGGCATAGTCGGGAATGCCCCCGCCGCTGGCGGTGTGGCACGGCTGGCAGCGTCCCGCGTAGATTTCGCCGCCCAGCCCGCCAAGGCGGGTTCCTCCCGCCCACCGGGCAAGCGGTGTCGGCGGTGAACCTGGATTCGTTGCCGCTGGGGAGGGCGTGCCCGAAGCGGGGTTTGATGCACGGCTCTCGCTGCGCACGGTCCGGGCCTGCTCCGGCCGGACCGTTCGGGCGCTGTTGCCCCAACTGCTGCGCTCGTGGTTGGCCACTGCCGCTACCTCTTCATCGCTCAAGACCTCAGCGAAACCCGGCATCCACGCCTTCCAACGCCGCCCCGCGGCCGGGGCCACGCCACCGCTGCCGAGCAGGACCCTTCTCACGTGCTCGGTGGGGTCATCCGCGACGACAATCCGGCTGCCACGCAAGGTGGGAACGAAGTTGGGGACTCCTTCGCCGCTGACGGCGTGGCAAATCTGGCAGCGCTGTTCGTACACCCGCGCGCCCAGTTCCGCCCAAGCGAATTCCCCTGCGCCCGGTGCGGCGCGCCGACGCTCCGCGGTCTCGACCGCCGCCGCCGCCACCGCCGCGGCGGAGCTGAAGGTTGGGGAGTTCGCGTACTGGGCAGGCGGCGTCCAGGTGGCGAACCAATAAAACATCGCCCAGGCCACCACCAGCAGAAACAGCACCCAGGACCAGGTGGGGATGGGGGCCGGGGTTTCTGCCCGTCGGGGCTCCCACTGCTCCTCGCTGGTGCCGGAGTAGGCATTGACCAGAATAGGAATCTTGCCTTCGACAATGTCGCCGTTGGTCAGTCCCATCACGGCAATGCCAGGCCCGTTGCGGACAATGAAGCGAACCTCGCGCACACCCTCCACCCCGGCGCTGTCGGTGGCTTTGATGAGCAAGCGATGAGGGCCGTCGGGCAGCAGCTTGGTGTCCAGTTCGAAGCTGGCCGGGGGACGATAGCTGCCGATAGGCTCGGGTGAATCGTCCAAGTAGATTTCTACTCTGACCGGGTCCTGCTCACTCATTCGGCTTGCTCTCCTCCTCCAGGATCAGCCGTTTGATGTGGTCTTCCCGCTCTTCGCCGGGGCGAACGGTCATGCGCACCGCCAGATAGAGCACCCAAACCAGCACCACCACCGCCACCGCCACCAGTAGGTACTCATAGAAAGCCGGCCGTGCGGCGGCCGAATGGCCCGAGTGCCCCTGCCAGAAAAGCAGGGCCGACAGCAGCAGCAGCATTCCGCTCGTCAGCAGGCTCATGGACCCGTCCGCAGGCGGCCTACGTCCTCGGGCGTGGGACCTGGCGCCTTGTTGCCCCAACTGGTGCGCTCGTGAAGGATGACCGCGGCGATCTCTTCGTCGGTCAGCACGTCGGCAAACGGCGGCATTTTGCCGGCGTATTGCTGTCCGGCGATGGGTTGACCCGCCAGCCCGTGGAGCACGGTACGCACGTGCGCGGAAAAATCGCGGTTGTTGACGGTGGCGCTACCTTTCAAGGGGGGATACAGGCCCGGCGTGCCCATGCCATCCATTCCGTGGCAGCGGGAGCAGTTGGCTCCGTAGACCTGAGCGCCGAGGGCTCTCAAGTCGCCCGGCGCGGCCGGGGCAGTGGGGCCGGCTGCCGTTGGCGCCTCTTGGCTGCCGAAAGCCGACATATCCAGCTTGGGCTGCTTCAAAGAAAGCAGGTAGGCGAGTAGCGCCAGGGCATCGCGCCCGGCCACCACGACCTTGCCTGCCGGGGCGTAGGACGGCGGCACCGGCACCACCGTGTCGCCCGGCTCGGCGCGGTCTTTGACCTCGAAGTGCCAGCCGTAGGCCGGCATCACCGACTCCGCCACCACCACGCGTGGCTGGTAGAGATGCACCAGGTGCCAGGTCTCGTCGGGCTGGCGGTTGCCGATGTCGGAGAGATCAGGGCCGGTGCGAGCGGTTCCCAGCAGTTGCGGAGTCGAGTAAGCGTAGTCGCCTGCCGCCGCCGGCCGCCCGTAGAGACGGTCGTGGGGCACGGGGCGCAACTGCTGGGTGTGGCAATAGCTGCACCCCTCGCTGATGTAAATCTCGCGCCCCTGCGCCTCCAGTGGCGTCAGCGGCCGCAACCCGGGCGTGGCCTCAACCGCAATACTGCGGAAGGCCGGAAAGATGGCAATAATCAGGGTCAGAACGACAAAGCCACCGAAGGCCGTCCCATAGAGCAAGCGGTGGTTGATGTGAAAATTCATGACGCTGCTTCCGCCGGTTCTCGACGCCGCATCAAGTAGAGGTTGTAAGCGAAGATCACGTGTCCCAACACCATCAAGGTGCCCCCGACCGAACGCCACAGCCAGTAGGGCGCCTGCACAATAACCGACTCGATGAAGGGCCGGTTGTCGAGCCAGACCATCCCCTGCTGCGTGCCACTGATGGTCAACGACGCGCCGTAGATGAGCACCCCGATCAGCGACAGCCAGAAGTGCGCGCCCACCAGCATCAGTGAAGGCTCGCGATGCGTCAGCCGCGGTAGCAGCCCGTAAATGCCGCCC
>DATEUS010000352.1:0-2454 GCA_035282985.1 Candidatus Acidiferrales bacterium | reverse complement strand
GCGCGCGGCGTAGCGCTCCCACTTGTTGCGCTTGCGCTCGCAGTAAGCGATTTCCTTGGGGGTGAAGATGCGCTCGAGAAAGCGCTGGCCGTAGCGCGCCACCGCCTGCTCCAGGCGCTCCGGCTCGGCGATGTCCAAACCAATTCCAACAATCATCACGCCCTCTCGCTGAACGCCCGCACCCGGCGCTAGTGTATCATCGGACGCTGCCACCAGGAGAGAGGGAGGGCGTGAAGCGAAAGCCACAGAACGCAGCGCGGGTGGAGTTGCTCCGGGCGCCGCGCCTGAGCCGCTACCCCTGGCTCGCGCACGGCTTCAGCACTCGCCAGCCCGACGAGTTGAACCTGAGCTATTCCTCGGGATCGGCTGCGGCGGTGGTCAGAAACCGCCGGGCGCTTCTCTGCGCTCTCCGTGTGGGTGGGCGAGCGGTTCGCTGGCAACTGTTAACTCTCCGCCAACGCCACACCGATATCATCCAGGTCGTCCGCGAAAAGCCAAGGAGTCGAGCGGCTGCGGCAAGAGAGCGGCGCTGGGTGAAGCAGGAGCGCGACGGCGCGCTGAAGCTGGTGGGGGACGTGCTGATCACAAACCAGCCGGGCCTGCTGCTGGCCGTGCAGGTGGCCGATTGCTTGCCCATATTGCTGGCCGACACACGAAAGCGCGTGGTGGCGGCCGTGCACGCCGGCTGGCGCGGCACCGCCAAGCGTCTCGCGGAAAAAACCGTGGGGCGGATGCAGCAGGAGTTCGGTTGCGACCCCAAGACAATCGTGGCGGCCATCGGCCCCGGCATCCACGCCTGCTGCTATCAGGTCGGCCCCGAGGTGGTGGAGACTCTGGAGAGCCAGTTTTCCTACGTGGAGAAAATCGTGCGCCGCCAGCAACCCTCGCCGACCGAAGTGCACTGGCAGCAGCCGCTGTTTTCGCCTTCGCCGCAGGAAACGCGTCCCCGCCCGGCAGTGACGGCCTCGGCCAGCGCAACCAAATTCTTTCTCGACCTGGTGGAGGCCAATCGGCGCCAGTTGCGCGCCGCCGGACTCAGGGCCGCCAACATCTGGGCGTCACCGCTCTGCACTGCCTGCCGCACCGACCTGTTCTTTTCTCACCGCGCTGAGCAGGGCCGCACCGGCCGCATGATGGGCGTGGTCGGACTGGTGCGCTGAAAAGCCGGCTGCGATCAGGCCGACGCGAAGCGATTGTAGAGCCAGGCAAAGATCGCGCCCGCTACCGCTCCATCCACGAGTCCGTATAGCGTGCCAACGATAACTTGGCCGAAACTGGCGGTGCCGTGGTAGCCGGGATAGACGGAGGCCGTCACCTCCAGGAACGCCGCGCCATACGGCGGCCAGAGGAGATTGGCCAGCCCAACCAGGAACATTCCTAGAATCCCCCACCCCAGGGCAATTGTGATAGCCATTGCTTTGACGTTGAATTTCATCGGCTCACCTCCGCAGGTAGGAATACGCCATTCTAGCACTGCCAGGCGCGCCGGGAGAGAATTCTCGGGCCGATGGGAATCAGCCAGTCGCGAGGATGGAGACGATTTCCGCCACCAGGCGGTCAATCTCTTCCTCGGTGTTGTAGAAGTGAGGGGAGGCGCGGAGACCGGCGTTGGGCCGGTAGTCCACGAGGAAATCGCGGCGGAGCAGTTCCCGCAGCACCTCGGGGCCGCGGGGAACATCGAGCGTGACCGTGCCGCCGCGCTCGTGGTCGGCCTCGGGCGTGTGCACGCGCCAGCCGCGCTCCCGCGCCCGCTCGAGGAGGTGCCGCGTCAGTTGAAGAGAGCGCTGGCGGATGCGCTCCACGCCCACCTGCTGGATGATATCGAGCCCGGGGGCGGCGGCATACAAGGCCGGGATGTGCGGGGTGCCGTTCAAGAAGCGATAGGCGTCGTCGCGATAGACGCCGGGGCCAGTCTCGAAGTTGAAGGGCCGCGGATGCGCAATCCAGCCGGTGATGGTGGGCTCAAGCTTCGAGGCCAGGTCGGGGCGAACGTAAAGAAAGGCGACCCCGGGGCCGCCGCAGAGCCACTTGAGCGTTCCGCCGACGACAAAGTCCACTCCCCACTTCTTGGCTTCGACCGGCAGCACACCGGCCGACTGGTAGGCGTCGAGGATGACGAGGGCACCGACGCGGTGAGCCTTCTCCACAATAACGGGAACATCCTGCACATAGGCGCTGCGGAACAGAACATGGGAGATGGGGACTAGAAGGGTGCGGTCGTCAATCGCCGCCAGCAGTTTTTCTAAGGGCACACGCAGCGGGTCTTCTTCGGTCCGCAGCAACTCGACCTGGGCGCCGCGCCCGCGCTGGGCGTGCCAGAAATACTGGATGGAGGGAAAGTGCTTGTCGGTCAGGACCACTTTGCGGCGCGGGCCCTGGAAGTCGAAACAGGAAGCGATGATAGCGTGGGTCAGAGTGACGTTCTCGTGGAGGGAAATGGTTCCAGGGTCGGCG
>DATEUS010000351.1:0-3978 GCA_035282985.1 Candidatus Acidiferrales bacterium | reverse complement strand
GTGCGCGGCACCGCGCACCTGCTGGAGGCCATCGAGCGGGTCAACAAACCACACCGCCAGGTGGAGCACTTTCTCTACCTCTCCAGCGTCACCGCCTACGGGCCCCACCTGCCCGGGCCGGTGCGGGAAGACCATCCCCAGCAACCCCATACGTACACCTATGCGCTGCACAAGAAGGAGACCGAAGATCTCTGCCGCGCCCACCTGCCGCGGCTGAACGGCTGCGCCATGACCATCCTGCGCGGTCATGTTTTCCTCGGCCCCGGGGTGGACAACTTCATCGTCACCGCCCTGCGGGGCCGGGGGAATCCCCGCACCCCTCTGGGCCGCTGGGTGCGGCAGCGAGGCTGGCGGCTGCCGCTCTTGCTGCCTCGGGGTGAGCAGTACGGCGGACTCTATCAGTTCATGCACATCGAGGATGCCGCCCGGTTGATTGCCTGGCTCTGTCGGCATCCGCCACAGCAGGAGCTGACTATTCTCAATGCCCAGGGGCGCGGAGAGCCCGTGACCGGCACGGATGTGGCCCGGGCCGGCGGCATACCCCTGTGGCGGTTGCCCGGATACGGCTTCGTGCGCTTCCTTTACCAACTGGTATGGGGGATTGGACTTTCCGCCGTGCCGCCGGACTCTTTTCCCTACTTCGCCGGATCCTATGTAATGAACACGGAGCGCCTGGAGCAGTTATTGGGACCCGAGTACACCCGAATCGTTCAACACACTGCGCAGGAAGCGCTGGAATCCATTGCTGAGCGTTAGGCAGGACTATCGCAAGCAACAAAAAGTCCAAAGAGGGGAAGGAATCTTTTCAACAGAAATGTTGAAAAGGCTGTGGAAAAGGAAGGGCGGAAGCAACTAAGCAGAGGCGCAGCAACTCCTTGTTCAGGATTGCACAAAAATCCAGCAACGAACGTGAAACGTGCGAAGGAAGAAATGAAATGCGGGACGGGAAGGAGGCTTTGGCCTCGAAATTGCCGCCCCATTCCTCAATACCACTTGCGAGGACGTTCGAGCTTGATTTCCAAGGAGTGCTTGGGGCCTTCAAGCTCGTGAAAGTCTCCGTAGGTTTTCCATCCCTTGCAGACTACCTGCACCAGCACACGGCCGACGGGAATGACGGGCACGACCGCCTTGCCATCGGGGTTGCTTTTGACCGTCCACTCCCGCTTCTTGTCCTTCCAGAGGGTGCGCTTCTCCTTGAACTTCAAGTAGATGATAGCGTTGGCGATGGGTTCCCCGCCCTCCTGGGCGGTGACTTCGATTTCCAGGCGGGTGCTGTCGTCCTCGGCAGCCCCGGGGAGCGCCGGCAGGGTAAGCAGCAACACGGCCAGGGCGGCCCGGGTCAAAACGCGCAACTGACGTTCCACTTTTTCCTCCTTCCTAGTCTTGCGTGCGGCGGCGCAGGCTCGGCCCGCCCTCCTCGCCGGGCTCGAAGATCCAGTTCGCCTGTTGCAACTGCCGCAGACGGGCCTGGACAGCCTCGAAGTTCGAGGTGGAAACGACGAACTCCGCCCGCGGGGGCAGCACCTCGGCGATGCTCTTCTGCGCTCTTTCGATGCGGTCTCGGGTCATGGGGTGGCTGGAGAAAATCTTGGCCAGGCGGCTCTCTTCTCCCTGTTCGCTTTCTTTCAGGCGTTCCAGAATGTCGATGAGAGCGACAGGGTCATAGCCGGCGCGGTAGGTGTACTGCAGGCCCAGGAAGTCGGCCTCGCGCTCGTAGTTGCGCTGGAACTTGAGGAAGGTCAGGGGCACGGCCAGGCCAATGGCCTGCTGAATCCCGAGGCCGACGGGGCCGCCGACAAAGACCAGCGGCAGGGTAAACCACTGGAAGAGCGTGGCTTTGGTCTGCTGCTTGGTGAGGTGGCGGGCGGTGACGTGGGCAATCTCGTGCGCCAGGATGCCAGCCAGCTCCGCCTCGGTGCGGGCTTCGAGGATGAGGCCGGTGTTGACGTAAAGAAAGCCGCCGGGAAGGGCGAAGGCGTTCAATTCGTCGGAGTCGATGACCTTGACGCTGAAGGGCAACTGGGCGTCGGAGTTGCGCGCCAGCCGCTGCACCAAGTCGTCCACGTAGGCGTGGACCATGGGGTCGCGGAACAGGTGCGAGCTGGCCTCGACCTGCTGGGCCAGCTGGCGCCCCAGCGAGATCTCCTTCTCGAGCGAGTAGAGGTTCCAGGAACCTTCGTTGATGTCGCGTTCGCCGATGTTTTCGACGTCTTTGTGCTTCTGGGCCAGCAGCGCGGTGGGCAGGCAGAGAAGGAGGCCGAGCAGACCGGTCAGGAGTTGAACTGTGCCGCGCCCCGCCATTGGGCCGTTCCGGGCTTCTACCTCATCCAATTAGATGCCGCCAAGCTTTGGACAGAAGCCGCGCCGCCGTGCTAGTGTAGGCCGCTTCCGTTCAAAATGATTTTAGCAGCCCCGATTCATCGAGGCAAACGCGGGTATCCGAGGAGGGACCGACCTCATGGGCTTTGCCACTGACGCCATTCACGTCGGGCAGGAACCTGACCCGACCACCGGCGCCGTTTCCGTGCCCATCTACCAGACCTCCACCTACGTGCAGGAGGAGCTGGGCAGGGACAAGGGCTACGTGTACGCCCGCGCCGGCAATCCCACCCGCACCGCGCTGGAGCGGAACCTGGCCCACCTCGAGGGCGGCAGCCACGGGTTGGCCTTTGCCTCCGGGATGGCGGCCATCAACGCCATCATGACCCTGCTCAAGAGCGGCGACCACGTCGTGTGCTCGAACGCGGTCTACGGCGGCGTGTACCGGCTCTTCAGCCTGGTGCTGGTGAACTTCGGGCTGGAGTTCAGTTGGGTGGACACTACCTGCGTGGAGACAGTGGAGCGGGCGATCAAGAAGAACACGCGGATGCTCTACATCGAAACCCCCACCAACCCCACCATGGCGGTCAGTGACCTGAAGGAGATGAGCCGCCTGGCGCAGGCGCACAACATCCCTCTGGTGGTGGACAATACCTTTATGAGTCCCTATCTGCAACGGCCCATCGAGCTTGGCGCCACCATGGTGGTGCATTCGACCACCAAGTTCCTCAACGGCCACTCCGACTCCATCGGCGGCGCCGTCATCCTCACCCGCCAGGAAGACTACGACCGGCTCTACTTCATCCAGAAATCCGCCGGGGCGATTCTCTCCCCCTTCGATTGCTGGCTGGTGCTGCGCGGGGTGAAGACCCTGGCGGTGCGGATGGAGCAGCACGAGAAGAACGGGCGGGCGATTGCCGCCTTCCTGGAGAGCCATCCCAAGGTGAAGCGGGTCTACTACCCCGGCTTGAAGTCGCACCCGCAGCACGAGCTGGCTAAGCGGCAGATGAAAGGCTTCGGGGCGATGATTGCCTTCGAGACCAGCTCGCGCGCCGCCGCTGAGCGGATGTTGCGGCAAGTGAAGGTCTGCTCGCTGGGCGAGAGCCTGGGCGGAGTGGAAACACTGATTTCCCATCCGGCCACGATGACGCACGCTTCTGTGCCGCCGGAAGAGCGGGAGAAGATCGGCATCACCGAAGGGCTGGTGCGCATCTCAGTCGGCATCGAAGACGTCGAAGACCTGATTGCCGACCTTGACCACGCCCTCGCCCACATCTAGCAGCGTGCTGACAAACGGCCGCGCTTTGTCATTCTGACCCCGAGCGAGCGGAGCGAGCCGAGGGGGAGGAATCTGCGTGTGCAGGGCAACGGTTTGAAGAAAAAGCAGATTCCTCGCCCCGCCCAGCGGGGTCAAGGGCTCGGAATGACAATGCCAGAGAGCCTCTTACCATGCTGCTAGCCCCGCGGCTGTTGTGGGTACGGGGAACTTCTTGGCTGGCCGCTGCGTAGCAAACAAGTGACGGCGCCATTCAGAGTGAGCATGCACAGACTCGCAAACTGGCAGGGCCGATTGCCTGTCCTCTTCTTTCTGGTCGTCTGTCTCGTGCCCGTCGGAGTCGCCGGCCAGCGGGCTTCCGCGCCGGGGCTGGAAGCCGAGGT
>DATEUS010000350.1:0-3000 GCA_035282985.1 Candidatus Acidiferrales bacterium | reverse complement strand
GCCTCCGAATCCGCGTAGTGCTGAGCGTCAGGTTGATGGAATAGACACCGTGCCGGATGTGCTGGCCGTCGTTGACGACATCTTTTTCGTGGGCAAGCTCCAGGAGACCGCCCGCCAGGTGGGCGTGCCGCTGACTGTCGTGCACGCTGCCGATTTCAACCTGGACGCGTTGCGCCGGTCGCCGCCGCCCCTGGTCATCTTCGACCTCAACACCACCTCCGCCAGCGCCGTCGAGTTGATTCGTCAACTCAAAGCCGACGGCGAACTCGGGCAGGTGCCGGTGCTGGGTTTCTTCTCTCACGTGCAGGTGGAGTTGCAGCGGGCGGCGCAGGAGGCCGGCTGCGAGCAGGTGCTGCCACGCTCCAAGTTCACCGCCACCCTGCCGGACTTGCTGCGGCAATTCGGGAAGGCCGAGGCGCCCTAGCCGCTGAACTAGCGGACTTCTTCCAGACCGACCATGTAGGGGGCGTGGTCGCTCAGGTAGGGCTCGAGCACGGCGGGGTTGCGTTTGCGCATAACTTCTTCCTCGATGCGATCAAGCTGCCCCTGCCCCAACCCCGCCGGCATCTGGTAAACAAACTCCAGCCGCCAACGGCTGTTCGGATAAGGCGCGCGCTGCGCCACCGTGTAGAGCCCCTGTGCCCCCCACAGTTGCAGGTCGGTGCTGAGCTTGTCGCCAAACTTCTGCTGGATACTCAGGAAAGTTTCCCGGCCCAGGGTGAGCCCGGCCAGGGTGGGAATGCTGACGCTCTTGGGATCGGGGAAGGCCACCGCCACCTTGACCAAGCGCCCGTCGCTTTCGGCATTGGCGCGAATCAGCAGCCCGCCTTCCAGCTCCCACTCGTGTTGCGTGATGGGCCGGCCCTCGCTCGACCAGGTGCGGGTTTGGTTCTCCTGCCCGAAGCGCGCCCGCGCCTGCTCGACGCTGTCTCCCGGCACCAGCCCTGCCAGCGTCCCTCGCGCCGCGTCCTGGGCGAAGTGGGCCAGCACTTCGCTGGCCGTGGCCGGCTGCCCGCGCAATTGGCGGTTCTCCCGCCGCAGGCGCTCGATCTCGGCCCGCAGCTCTTCCCTCTCGCGTTCGAGCTGGTCCGTCCCGCTGCGGTCGCCTCCGCCGCACTGGACCAGGCCCAGCGCCAGAGCAAGCAGTAGCAACCACAGGCTGCGTCGGTGTTTGTTCATCGCCGTCGGCATAGAGGCGGTGATTCTAGCACAGCAATTGAGAACCCGGGCCATCACCCAGTCGGCGGGTCAGGGCTTCAGCCCTGACATGAAAAGCGAAGAAAAACCGGGGGCTTCAGCCCCTGAGGCTGCACCGGGGGCGCGTTATGCAACAGGCTCGAGAGATTTTTGGCTGGCGCGGTAGGCGCTTGTTGTAGAATATGCGCTCGATGACCTCGCGCGCAGGTGAAGCCGTCCTCCTCCACGCCTTCCTGCCCCGGGTGTCGGCCCGGCAGAACCTGCTCCTCATCCTGGCCGGGAGTCTGTTGGTGGCGCTCTGCGCCCAGATCAGCCTGCTGCTGCCTTTCAGCCCGGTGCCGGTAACGGGTCAAACTTTCGCCGTGCTGCTCCTGGGCGCCACCTTTGGCGCCCGCCGCAGCGCGGCGGCCCTGCTGCTCTATCTGGCTGAAGGGGCCCTCGGCCTGCCGGTATTTGCCCCCGGCGGACTGCCGGGAGTGGCGCGGCTGCTGGGCCCGACCGGCGGCTACCTGATGGCCTTCCCGCTGGCTGCTTTCCTGTTGGGTTGGATGGTCGAGCGGATGCCGCGCCGCCGCTGGTGGACCTGGCTTCCGGCGGTACTGGCGGCGGAGGCGGTGATTCTTGCCGCGGGCATGTCCTGGCTCAAGTGGGTCGCCGGGGTCGGCTGGGCAGAGGCCGCTCAGCTCGGCCTGCTGCCGTTTCTGCCCGGCACGGCGTTCAAGGCTGCGCTTCTGACCCTCTGCTTGCCGGCTTCTTGGTGGGCGGTGGAGCGCCGCCGCTCGCGCCAAGCCTAGCCGCGTTCGCCGCTCGAACGGCTGTGACCGACGAAGAGAAAGTTCTCGCCGCCAATCAACGTTTCTACTCCGCCCTGGAACGGCTCGACCTCGAAGCCATGGAGGCGGTCTGGCTGCACGAAGGCTGGGTGGCGTGTGTCCACCCCGGCTGGGAACTGCTGGTGGGCTGGGACGAGGTCCAGGAAAGCTGGCGGCGCATCTTCGAGAACACCCGCCGCATGCAGGTGGGAATTAGCGACGTGACCGTGCGGGTGGAGGGGGGCACCGCCTGGGTCAACTGCGTCGAGCAGGTAACTTCCAGCTTCGAGACCGGCTTCTCCACCGCCTGGGTGCAGGCCACCAGCATCTACGTCAAGCGCGACGGTGAGTGGTGGCTGGTCCACCACCACGCCTCCCCCATTCCCCACGCCGAAGACGAAACCGTGCAGTAGCGCCCTAACCTCATGTCTTGACTTCCGTCCCTATCTACGCTGCAACGACGATCATATCTGGCCGAATTCCGCCACTACCTTCGGCTCTTTCCGGGGAAGGTGTTGGGCAGACCGTTCAACGTCTTAGGAGGAGAGGAGCTAGTCTTGTTCCCCCAATTTCCAATCTAACCGCCAGACCCGGTTGAACTCAAGTAAGGACATACGCTTTCCGAATTCGCCCCGAGAGCCTCGCTTCCAGGGTCGAGCCCGCACGGCCAGAACTCGCTGCTCTTTCATTTGAATACCCCCTTCTTGTGTGGTCGTCCACAATCCGGAGAGGGGTCCTGTTTGTTCTAAGGCATTCACTGGTGGGATAGGATTGACCTCCCACTTGCCCGCCACGTTTCGCCAAAAGGTGAATTGAAGCTTCCCTGTAATAATCTCGTGCACAATGTAATTCCGCTTATCATCAATATCCTGCGTGCATTCGGTTGGAAAATTCGGGTCCTCGATAATACTTCTAAACGTGCTCTCGTCCATGTGGGTTTTCTTTCCATCCACAACTTCAATGGATACCGCTTGAGAACTAGCCAAATCCA
>DATEUS010000349.1:0-2084 GCA_035282985.1 Candidatus Acidiferrales bacterium | reverse complement strand
TGGGCTTCCGCGACGTGCCCCGCCAACCCTTTCCTTGCAATGTAGCCTTCATAGAACCGCTTGATCTGCGGCAGGGTGGTTTTCAGCGTGAAGACGCCGGCGGAGAGATGGTCGGCCTTGGGAAAGATCCAGCCGTAGCCGCTCGGGAGCACGTTGAAGTCGAAGTCCACCCGGCTGGCATAGTCAGCCAAGAGAGCGTCGTTCCTCAGATAGACTTCCACCTCCAGCGCCACCCCGCAGCGCGGCGGCGCAAACGGCGGCGTCCGCGCCACCACGCTGTTAGCGCCATCGGCGCCAATAAGGAATTGCCCCTGGAACGCTCCGGCCGTGGTTTCGCAGCGCACCGAACCGCTGGACTCGGCGACACTCTTCACCTCCACCCTTTCTCGCAAGGTGGCGCCGGCTTCGACCGCTTTGCCGACGAGGTAGTTATCGAGCGCGCTCCGCATTGTCAGGGCAAGGGCGGGTGACTCTCGCTCGATGGCCAGCAGCCGCTCGAGGTTGTGGGTCAGATGAAAGCGCGTGACCCGGCGCTCGACAACTGGCAGGCCTTCCGGGAGCGGGAATGGCAGCGCGCTCACAGCGCGGGGGACGAGCGCGCCCCCGCAAGCCTTGTAGCGGGGAAGCGGCTCGCGCTCCAGCAGGAGCACGCGGCACCCGGCCCGGGCCAGCGCGTAGGCCGCGACGCTCCCGGCGGGTCCCCCCCCAACAATGATTGCGTCGTGCTGGCGACTATCCCCCATCCGACTGGTGTGATTCTAGTGAAGGGGCGGGCCGGCCACAAGCGAAGGAGAGCGGGTCGTTCGGCAGCGGCTAGCGGACTTTGATGGCCAAGAGGACTTTGTCGTCCTGGTGGGTGCCGTCGCGGGAGAAGGCGTCGACGTCGGCGATGACGGCGTCGGCAATCTCGGCGGCGGAGCGGTGGCGCTCGGCCTGGGCGACGCGCAGCATGCGCGCGCTCTCGTATTCGTCCCCCTCGGCGTTGGAGGCCTCAGTGATGCCGTCGGTGCAGGCCAGCAGTAGGTCGCCGGGCTCGAGCTTCTGGAAACCGCGCTCGTAGCGCTGGTTGGGGAACAGGCCTATGACCATGCCACCTTCGGTCAGGTAGGCGAGCTCGCCCTTGGCGCGCACGACCGCGGGCGGGATGTGCCCGGCGTTGATGTAGTGCAGGCCGCGGCCATCGAGGTCGAGCAAACCCATGAACAGGGTCATGTACTTGCGGGAGCGGGTGCTCTGCAGAATGCTCTCGTTCAAGGTGTAGAGGATGCCCTCGAGCGAGTGCACGTGCAGGACCAGAGCGTGCAGGGTGGCCTGCAGGTTGGACATAATCAGGGCGGAGGCGGCGCCCTTACCTTCCACGTCGGCGACCACGAACAGCATGGTGTCCTTTTCCACCTGGAGGAAATCGTAGTAGTCGCCGCCCACGTGGCGCGAACTCTGGTGGCGGACAGTAATTTCGTAGTGCTCCAGCACCGGAGGCTTTTCCGGCAGCAGGGCGCGCTGGATGTCGCGGGCCAGGCTTAGTTCCCGCTCCATCTGTTGCCGCTCCACCGACTCGCGGTGAAGGCGGGCGTTCTCCAGCGCGATGGCGGAGTGCACCGACAAGCTTTGCAGGAATTCCACGTCGTCGGCATTGAAGGAGCCGTCGTGCTTGTTGAGGAGCTGGAGCACGCCGATCACTTTCTGGGCGCGGTCGAGGACGGGCAGGCAGAGGAGGCTGCGGGTGCGGTAGCCGGAGCGCTGGTCGAAGCTGCGGTCGAAGCGGGAATCGTCATAGGCGTCGGCCAGATTGACGACCTCGCCCGTCTGCGCCACCGAGCCGGCGATGCCGCGGCCCATCGGCAGCCGGATCTCCAGTTGCTCCAGCCCCTGGGCGATAAGCGACCAGATCTGCTGTTCTTTGTGGTCGACCAGGAAGAGGCTGCCGCGGTCGGCGCCGGTGTGGCGGGTGGCGATGGTGAGGATGATGTCAATCAGCTCGGCCAGGTCAAGGGTGGAGTTGAGCACCTTGCTGGCCTCAACCAGAAACTGCAGGCGGTCAATGGTGCGCCCCTGCTCGGCCAGTAGCCGGCGGGCTTCTTCCA
>DATEUS010000348.1:0-3514 GCA_035282985.1 Candidatus Acidiferrales bacterium | reverse complement strand
AGGCTGAGGATGCCCTTCTCGAAGTTCTCCAGGTTCAGCCGCTCGTTGGGGGCGTGGGCGTTCTCGTCGGGCAGGCCGTAACCCAGCAAGACGCAGGGCCTCTTGAATTCCTTGTACATCATCGACACCAAGGGGATGGAGCCGCCCTCGCGGATGAAGACCGCCTTCTTGTGGAAGCCTTTCTCCAGGGCGGTCTTGCCGGCCTGGACCAAGGGGTGGTCGAAGGGAGCGATCCAGGCGTCGCCTTCGCTGTGAACCTTGAATTTCATCTTCACGCTTTTGGGCGTCAGTCTTTTGATGTGTTTCTTCACCAGCTTGGTGATCTTGGCCGGATTCTGGTCCGCTACCAGGCGAGTGGAGAACTTTGCCGTGGCCTTGGAGCCGATGACGGTCTTGGCTCCCTCGCCGGTGTAGCCGCCGTAGATGCCGTTGATGTCGAGGGTGGGCCGGGCCCAGATGCGCTCCACGGTGGAGTAGCCCTTCTCGCCAACGAGGTGGGGCACTCCGGTGGTCTTCTGGAAGGTCTTCTCGCTGAAGGGGAGTTTCTTCAGTTCCTTGAGTTCCTGCCGGGTGAGGGGGCGGACGTCTTTGTAGAAGCCGGGGATAGCCACCCGTCCGTTCTTGTCGTGCAATTGGGCCATCATTTCACAGAGGATGTTGATGGGGTTGGGCACGGCGCCACCAAAGGAGCCGGAGTGCAGGTCGGTGGTGGGGCCGGTCAGCTCCACTTCGAAGTAGCACAGCCCGCGCAGGCCGTAGCAGACCGAGGGGATGCCCTTGCCCAGCATGCTAGTATCGCTGACCAGCAAGGCATCGCACGCCAGCCGGTGCTTCTGCTGGTGGATGAACTTGTAGATGTTCTCGCTGCCTACTTCCTCTTCGCCCTCAATCATGAACTTGACGTTGACGGGGAAGCCGCCCCGCTGCTTCATAAAGGCCTCCAGGGCTTTGAGATGCATCAGCACTTGGCCCTTGTCGTCCGCGACGCCGCGGGCATAGAGGTCGCCGTTACGCAGGGTCAGTTCCCAGGGCGGCGACTGCCACAGGTGCAGCGGCTCGGCCGGCTGGACGTCGTAGTGGCCGTAGAAAAGCAGGGTGGGCTTGCCGCTGGCGTGCAACCAGTCGGCGTAGACGATGGGGTGCCCGGCCGTGGGGCATATCTCCACGTTTTCCAGGCCAATGGCCTTCATCTGGTCGGCCACCCATTGGGCGCAGCGCGTCACATCGCCCTTGTGTTCGCTGCGGGCACTGACGCTGGGGATGGCGCAGAATTCGCGCAGCTCTTCGAGGTAGCGGTCGTAGTTGTTCTGGATGTAGTGGACTACCTTGTCCATGGAAATCTCCTTATTGGCGACTGCGGGCTAACGTGGCCAGCCGTGTATTCTAGCACAGCTCGCAACGGAGTGTCCGTGCAGTTGTGCTAGACTGCGCTGCCAAGGGGAGGGAGAAGCAATGGCAGCCGAACTGGTACCGGAAGACTACTCGCGGCGCACCGAGCCGGTAGGGGATTACACCGTGGCCATCATCTCCTACCGCTTGGGCAGTGTCTATCACGCCAAGGCTGAAATCCACATTCCCGGCGCCGGCGCGCGTTTGGCGGCAGCGCAAGACAGCGATCGCAACGTCGCCGAAGAGAAGGTACTGGCGGAAGCGCGACGCTTGATTGAAAAGAAGAATTGAGCGGGCCAAGTCTCCCGCCATGGTTGGCTAGCGCCGGGCTGTCTTTCCTTGCCGGGCCGTGTTGAGCCTTTGCAGAGGTCTTAGCACGGCGGGGTCACGGGAGAATTTCTCGAAGGCGTAGCGGGCCTTGCGTCGCCAGTTGGGCCGCTCCTGCGTGGTGCCGGGAACGTTCTGCGGGTGGGTTTCGCCCCACAGGTCTTCGAGGTTCACCGTGACCACGCGGCCCCGGCTGGCGCCCAGGTAGCCCAGGCAGGCACGAAGCACCTGCAGGGGCTTGGAGGAGCGCTGAGCGAGCCACCCCTGGCGCTTCAGGAATGCTATTAGACTCTTCTTGAGTCGCTCTCGCTTGCTGTACTCGTTGGGAGCTGCCGCTGGCTCAAGCAAGCCCATCTCCACGCGGTCTTCGATGTCGAGCCCTTTCCAGAAGCCAGCGAAAGTTGGCATGTCGTGGGTGTTCGGGCTGGCCAGAGAGTCTCGGGAGACGCTCCGCAGCGCCCGCCGGGGATTGGGGGTCAGTTCGTACTGCGCGACGTAGGTGCTGTGCACATTGTGCTGGGCCATGGCGGGGCGGACGTAGGAGGGAACGGTGCCTAGGTCTTCGCCCACAATGAGCGCTTGGTGGCGCTGCGATTCCAGCGCCAGGATGGCGTAGAACTCTTGGGCGGGATAGTGGACATAGACGCCTTCAATAGCCTTCATCCCCTGCGGAACCCAGAAGAGCCGGTGCAGACCCATCACGTGGTCGATGCGCAGGATGCCGGCGTATCGGAGGTGGTGACGCAGGCAGGAAATGAAATAGCGATGGCCCTGCTGGCGGATCATCTCCGGGTGCAGTGGCGGGAACCTCCAGTCCTGCCCCAGGGTAAAGAAGCTGTCCGGGGGCGCGCCACCGGAGACACCGCGGGCAAAGATGCCGCGGTTACGCCAGACATCATAGCCGTCGGGGTGGACGCCGAGAGGCAAGTCCAGGTAGAGGCCGGGGCCGGCTTGGCGGGCCTTTTGGGCAAAGTCGTGGAGCTGCTGGTGGGCCAGCCACTGAACGTAGAGGTGATAACGCCAGGTCTCATCGTCGAAGTCGCCGTCGCCGATGGTGCCGTCCCGAAGCGGTTGGGGCCAGGTGGGCCAGGGCGCGCGGCGTCGCTCGCCCACCGCCCGGAAACGGGCGTAGTCCTGGAGAATGGGATGGGTGGCAACAAAGCTCTCGAAGGCGGTCCGCCGCTCGCCGGCACCCGCCCACAAGGCCCGTGCCAGTTCTTCAAGAACTCTTCGTTTCAGCGCCATCCCCCCGCGGTAGTCCACGAGCGAGGCGGCGCGCAACGAATCCACTTCCTGTCGGAAGGCCGGCGAAGCCAGCACTCCTTGGGCCGCAGGACTGGCGGCCAACTCGGGCACGCGGTGGACGTCCAGGAAAAACTCGTTCCAGAAGAGCCGGCTGACCGGCGAATAGGGGCTGGGTTCGCACGGCTCATCGAGAAAGGCGGCTAGGAAGGGCAACGTTGCCACTACACCGCCTCCCAGCCCGCCGACCCACTCCATCATGGCTTCCAGGTCGGAGAAGGTGCCGCTGCCCCAGCCGCGGCGGGAGTGAAAGGCGTGCAGAGGCAGAAAGACACCCCACGTGTGGCTTGCCGGGCCTTCCTCGGGGATGTAGGCCCCCGCGGGCGGGGAGATTACTAAGCACTCGGTCGCCTGCTGGTCCAGTTCGAGCCGGAGGCGGTGATAACCCAGGGGGAGCCGGCCGGGCAGAGTCAGTTGCTTGACCCGATAACGTTGCCCTTCCACAGTTGCGGCCTGCTGGGTGCGGAGGCGAGAGAGTTTGGAGGTCCAGCGCCGT
>DATEUS010000347.1:0-2513 GCA_035282985.1 Candidatus Acidiferrales bacterium | reverse complement strand
TCTGGCTGCTCATCTGGGTTTTCCTTCTCGGGCTGTGCCTGGGGAGCTTCTTGAACGTCTGCATCCACCGCCTGCCCCAGAGAGAATCAGTCGTTCATCCCCGCTCGCGCTGCCCGGCCTGCAAGAAACCGATTGCCGCTTACGACAACATTCCCCTGGTCAGCTACCTGCTGCTCCGCGGTCGATGCCGTCACTGTGGCCGGCACATCTCGCTCCTCTATCCCGCCGTCGAGCTACTCACCGGGCTCACCTTGGTGCTGGTTTACTTCCGCTTTGGCCTCTCGCCGGCGGCTTTGAAAGCGACCCTGCTTGCTGGCGCACTGATTGTGCTTATCTTCACCGACCTGCGCGACCGTCTTCTGCCCGATGCCATCACCTTCCCCGGCATAGCCGCCGGCTTTGTCTTCGCTCTCTGGCTGCCGCTGGAGGATGGCACAACCGCCCTGATTCTTCGGCTGGCCGGCGCAGGCACGCTGCCGCCCCGAGCCCTCTCGCTCTCCGATGCCGTTCTTGGCGCTCTGCTGGGGGCTGGGCTTCTCTTCGTGCTGGGCGAGGTCTGGTATCGGGTGCGCCACGTGGAAGCCATGGGACTCGGCGACGTCAAGATGATGGCTATGGTGGGGCTTTTTCTTGGAGTCAAGCTGACTGTGTTCACCCTGCTGCTGGGCTCGCTGGTCGGCAGCCTCGTCGGGGGCGGCTTCATGCTGCTCACCCGCAAAGACAGCAATTACGAGCTTCCCCTGGGCACGTTCCTTGGCCTGGCCGCGCTGGTGGCGCTCTTCTGGGGCCCGGCGCTGGTGACGGCCTATATGAGTCTCTTCCAGTGAAAAACGGGGTCGCGACCAACCTTCGACTTGCTTTCGCCCGCGCGACGGCGGTAGACTGTGCCTAGCAGCGCCAGTGATGGTCTTACCATCCTGGAGGTGGCAATGAGGAAAGTAGTTCTGGTCCTGAGCGCACTCTTGCTTGTCAGTGGCTTGGCCTGGGCGCAGGCAAGTACGCCCCCGTCCCTCGCTGAGGTAGCCCGTAAAGTCCGAGCCGAGCGAGCCAAGAAAGATCTGTCCGAAGTGCCGCTCTACACCAACGAAAGCATTCCCCGCGAAGGCGCGCCGGTTGCCGTCGTGGGCAGCGCTGCCCCCGCAGCCCCTGCGGTGGCGGCGGGAGAGGAAGGCGCCGCCGCTGTCGCCGGCAAAGAAGCCGGTGCCGGCGAGGCGGGCGCGGCTGAGGAATGCGACGAGCAGTGCTGGCGGGGAAAATTCCGCCAGCAGCGGGAAAAAATCCGCACCGCCGAGCAGGAACTCGACCTCCTCCAGCGCGAGTACAACCTCTCCCGCACGCAGTACTACCAGGACCCCAACCAGGCCATGCGCGAGCAGTACTCCGGCAACGTGGCCGGCGGCCGTCAGCTCCAGGACTTGCTCAACCAGATGAGCGACAAGCGCGCCGAGATTCAGCGCCTGCGGCAGGAGCTTTCTGACCTGGAGGACGACCTGCGTCGTGCCGGTGGCAAGGCCGGCTGGGCGCGCGACTAGCAGCAAAGGTACTCGCGACGCGTCACGTTTTGCCTCTCACGCCGCGGTAGAGCGCTACCGTCCCACCGGTCCACAGTTGATAGCTTACTGAAGCGAAGCCAACTGCCTCCATCCAGTGCACGAACTCGTCACAGTCGGGAAACTTTTCCACCGACACCGGTAGGTAGCTGTAAGGGCCGGGCACGCCGGAGATCATCCGGCCAATCCAGGGCAGCACCCGGCGGAAATAAACCCCGTAGAGTCGCGCGAACAGCCCCTTCTTAGGCAGGGCGAATTCCAGTATTCCTGCTTCCCCGTCCGGCTTCAGCACGCGGTGAATTTCCTCCAGACCGCGATGGTAGTTGGCCAGGTTGCGAAAACCAAAGGCGGCCGTAACCACATCGAACTGCGCGTCGGAAAATGGAAGTTGTAAAGCATCCGCTTCCGCCAACAAGATGCGCCGCCGGGCGCAGGCAGTTTTTTCCTGTGCGCGGATCAACATCGGGTGGACAAAGTCGCTTCCCACGACCTCCCCGGCGCTTACGCGGGCAAGCTCCAAGGCCAAGTCACCTGTGCCGCAGCAGAGGTCGAGCGCCCACGAATCCGCGCGCGCCAATCGGCCGGCCAGCGCCTGCGCCGTGCGGCGTCGCCAGACCCGGTCCAAGGAGAACGACAGCAGCTGGTTCAGCAGATCGTAGCGGGCGGCGATGCGAGAGAACATCGCCTGCACGAACTCCGCCGTCTCTTTTTCTCCCTGGATGCCCTGGGGGCGAGTGCCCGGCGGAAGCGGCGGCGTGTTCATCGCCCGGGCTGGATGGCGGCAAGCTGGCTCAGGCTGGCGAGCACGTCGGAGCGCGGAATGCCACCCACAATCTCCACCTGACCGACCCGCCGCGGCAGCACGAAATGGAGCTCCGCTTCGCGCTTCTTTTTGTCAGCAAACAGTTGTTCGTAAACCTGCTCCGCGCTCATCCGCGGCAGGCGCGGCAGGCGGCCCACGGC
>DATEUS010000346.1:0-2076 GCA_035282985.1 Candidatus Acidiferrales bacterium | reverse complement strand
GCTCAAGCCGGTGCGCGTCCCGGCGGGCGAACTGAACCAATGGGTGCTGGCGCACTGCGCCCAGTTTCAGGAGGAAACCGGAATCGAGGTGGAGGTGGAGGCCGAGCCGGTCGAGGCCACCCTGCCGGAGGGAGTCTGCCGGGAAGTTTTTCTGATTCTGCGCGAGGCGCTGCACAACGTGCGCAAGCACGCGCGGGCCCGGCGGGTGCTGGTGCGTTTGCGCCAGGACGACGCCTTTTTGCGGCTGCTGGTGGATGACGACGGGCAGGGGTTCTCTTTTTCCGGCACCTACACGCAGGCGGCACTGGAGGAAAAGGGGTTGCTGCCAGTTTCGATCGGCGAGCACACCCGCGCCCTGGGCGGCACGCTGTCCATTGATTCGACGCCGGGCAGTGGTGCTACCCTGCGGGTCGAGATTCCACTACACTAGGGGAGGCATGGCCAAGGGCAAAGCTCGGGACAGCATCCGCGTGCTGGTGGCCGACGACCACACCATCTTCCGCGAGGGCCTCTGCCGGCTGCTGGAGGCGGAGAACGACATCACCGTAATCGGCGAAGCGCGCAGCGGCACGGAGTGCGTGAGCCTGGTCGGAAAGCTGAAGCCCGATGTGCTCTTGTTGGACTTGAAGATGCCGGACCAGGACGGACTGGCGGTCTTGAGTGAATTGGGCGGGGCCGAAAGCCCGGTGCGCACCATCGTGTTGACCGCTTCGGAGGACGAGCGCGATTACGTGGAAACGGTGCGGCGGGGCGCGCGCGGCATCGTCCTGAAGCAGGCCGCCACCGAGCGCCTGCTGGAGGGAATCCGCAAGGTTCACCGGGGCGAAATCTGGATTGACCAGCGGGTGGCGGCCGAGGTGGTCAAGGCCATGAGCCGCCCCGCCGCCGCCCCCACTGCGCGGGGTGAAAAAGGCCTCCTGACCCCGCGCGAGGGTGAGATTGTCTCTCTGGTCACCCAGGGCTTCCGCAACAAAGAGATTGCCGACAAGCTCTCCATCAGCGAACAGACGGTGAAGAACCACCTGCAGAACATCTACGACAAGTTGGGCGTCTCCGACCGGCTGGAACTGGCCCTCTACGCCTTGCACCATAAGCTGGCCCAGCCGGGCTAGCGTTTTGCTGCCTGCTGCCTGGTACTCTCGTACCCCCACTGTTTTCCTACCCGATTAGGACTTTCTCTCTATTGTTTGCCGCCAGCGGCTCTCCTAGACTCGAGGCCGCAATGATAAAGCGAACCCAAGAACGGGGTCGCGTGAGAGAGAGTTAGCAGCCGCGGGACAGAAGCGCCTTCCCTTAACCCACACATACAAGGGTGGGTGAGAGCGGGCCAGGGACAGGGAAACGCCCTCCCCCTAGATCCCTGGCCCGCTTCTTTTCTTGCCGCCGACGGCGATTGCCACCGGCAACCTGTTTCAGTATGATGCCGGCTGAGCAGCCATGCCAGAGCCGAAAGCCCCCGAACTTGCTGGAATTGCAGTCGACTTCGCCTGCGGCGGCCGGACCACCCCGGAGACAGGTCGTCTCTTGGGGGTGGCGGCCATGGTGGTGGAGACGGCGCGGCGCGAGCCGCTGGATACCGAAGCTGAGCTCCGCTTTCGCCCCACGCCGGACTCCCCGCTGATCGTGGCCCGCGGCGTTGTGGCCGCGCACCTGAGCGAGAACGCTTTGCGGGTGCATTTTACTCACCTCTCCGAAGATCACCGCCGGCACCTGCTGGGACTGCTTTTCCCCCGCGGCGACGAGCGTCGCGCCGCCCGGCGCGCCTCGCTGGTGACGCAGATCCGCACCATCGTGGACGGCGAGACGGTGGTGGGTTATACCCGAGACGTCAGCACCGGCGGCGTTTTCATCGAGACGGAAAACCCGCCGGTCAAAGGCACCGAGGTGAACCTGCGTTTCCGCCTGACCCCGGACTCGCCCATCGTCGGCGCCCGCGCTGTGGTCGCCTACAGCCTGCCCGGCGAGGGCATGGGCTTGCGCTTTGTCGACCTGACGCCTGAACTGCAGCAGGCCATCGAAGCGTTTGTCGCCGGCGGGTAGCTCGCTCCCTTTTGTCCTCTTGTCATTCCGAGGGTC
>DATEUS010000345.1:0-2304 GCA_035282985.1 Candidatus Acidiferrales bacterium | reverse complement strand
GGTGAGCAAATGGACGGTCATGCACACGTTGATGCTGGGGGAGACGCGCCGCATTGTTCCCGGCCTGTTCAACCTGACCCATCTGCGCAACCGCGGGGCGGCCTTCGGCCTGTTTGCCGACGCTGAGTCAACTGTGGTGGTGTTTTTCCTGATCGCTTTCTCCGTCGCCGCGCTCGTGTTGGTGCTGGTGCTGTTGTGGCGAGGCACGACATCGCTGTGGGCCGGCGCCGGCTTAAGCCTGATCCTGGGGGGCGCGCTGGGAAACCTGGTGGACCGCCTGCGCGACGGCGGCGTGGTGGACTTCCTCGACTTCCACCTCGGCCCCTACCACTGGCCCGCCTTCAACGTGGCCGACAGCGCCATTGTTGTTGGAGCCGCGGTGCTGATGCTGGAACTGTTCCGCAGCCGGCGTCATGTACACGGCGAGGCTGAGGTGTAGATGTTCCCTCGCCTCTTCAGCGTGGGCGACGTTTTCACCCTGCACACCTACGGGTTGATGGTGGCGCTGGGCCTGCTGATCGGCATTTACACCGCGGGCCGGTTCGCGCCTCGGATCGGCGTGGAGCCGGAGACGGTGTGGAACCTGGGCATCTATATGGCGCTGGCGGGGCTGGTGGGAGCCAAGCTGGCGCTGGTGTTCTCTGAGTGGGGCTACTACAGCAGCAACCCTCGGGAGATTTTTTCCGCCGCCACCCTGCACGCCGGCGGAGTGTGGCACGGTGGCCTCTTGTTGGCCATCGCCACTGGCGCCTGGTACACCTGGCGACACCGGCTTGCCTTTGCCGCGCTCGGCGACGTCTATGCACCCGGGATCGCGCTCGGGCACGCGCTGGGGCGACTGGGTTGTTTCAGCGCCGGCTGCTGCTGGGGCAAGCCCACCGATGTGCCCTGGGCCGTCACCTTCACCAATCCCTACAGCGCCCAACTGGTGGGCGTGCCGCTGGGCATCGCGCTGCATCCGACGCAGCTCTACGAAGCCGCTGCCGAGGCGGTGATCTTCGGGCTGCTGGTGCTGCTGTGGCGGCGCCGGAGTTTCTCCGGACAGATTTTCGCCAGCTACCTGATGTTCTACGCCGTGGGCCGCTTCCTCATTGAGTTCTTCCGCGGCGATCCGCGCGGCGGCACCTTCTTTGATGGCGCGCTCTCGCTTCCCCAGGTGGCGAGCGTGGCGTTGCTGGTGGTGGCGGGACTTTTCTGGCTCTACCAGCGCCACCGCGCCGCGCCCGCTGATGCCGACTAGAACTGCCAGCTTCGTTGTCCCCCTGGAGGCTCGGCACCAGCGCCTGGACCACTTCCTGGCCGCGCAGTTGCCGGCGCTGAGCCGCACCCGCATCCAGCAACTGATCCGCGAAGGGCACGCCGTAGTGGACGCCAAGCCCATGCGCCGTCCCGGGTTGTGCCTGCGTGGCGGCGAACGCCTGACGCTGACGCTGGTGGAGCGGCCGGCGCTGGCGGCCGAGCCGGAGCCGATTCCCCTCGAAGTGCTTTACGAAGATGACGACCTGGTGGCGGTGAACAAACCCGCCGGGTTGACAGTGCACGCCGGGGCCGGGCAGAGCGGCGGCACGCTGGTGAACGCGTTGCTGCATCGCTTTGGTCAACTCTCCAGCGTGGGCGGCCCGCTGCGGCCGGGGATTGTGCATCGGCTGGACAAACCCACCTCGGGCGTGCTGCTGGTGGCAAAGAACGACCAGGCCCATCGGCGGCTGGCGGAGCAGTTCAGCCAGCGGCAGGTGGAGAAGCGCTACCTGGCGCTGGTGCACGGCCGGCTGCCGCGGCCGCACGACACGATATCTCTGCCGGTGGCGCGCGACTTGCGGCGACGCACGCGGATGACGACGCGTCGGCGCGAGGGACGCGCGGCCACCACCGAGTACCGGGTGCTGGCGACGACGGGCGAGTTCACGCTGGTGGAAGTTTTCCTCCACACCGGCCGCACCCACCAAGTGCGTGTGCACTTTTCCGCCCTCGGGCATCCGGTGGTGGGCGACACGCTCTACGGGGCGCCGCGGCGCTTGCGCCGGGGCAACTCCACGGAGCCGACTCTGAATCGTAACTTTCTGCATGCCGAGCGCATCCGCTTCCGGCACCCGCACACCAATGAAGTGATGGAGATTCGGTCACCGCTCCCGAGCGAGCTCATGCGGTGGCTGGAGAAGCTGGGCGTGAAGGCGACGGGGTTGGATTGATGCTCGACCGGCCTGGACGTATAATCGGAACGGGGAGAGTTCTCATGAAAGCCCGAGGAATGTTTCTAGCTGTTCTGTGGCTGGCGCTGGCGGGCGCCGCCCAGGAGCCGGCGCA
>DATEUS010000344.1:0-26283 GCA_035282985.1 Candidatus Acidiferrales bacterium | reverse complement strand
CAGCGTGGCGCGCAGGACTTCTTCTTCCACCCGCACGGTGAATTCGGGAAAGTCGTAGAGAAAGAGCTGCCGGAACGACTCCAGCCAGTACGATAGAATCCCCAAGCGCGGCTGCGAGCCCCGTGCGAGGTGGTAGACGATGTTGGCGTCGGCGCCGGCGCCGGCCACGGCGATGAAGTACCGCTCACCGGCGCGCCCCAGAGCGATCCGCCGCACCACCCCGCGGGGAATGTACTCGGCGGCGAGCCAGAGGTTCCAGGGCAGACCGAGTTCCTTGGCGAGGACGTTGGCAGTGCCGGCGGGCAACACCGCCAGCGGCACCGAGGAGCCCGCCATCCCGTTGACCACTTCGTTGATGGTGCCGTCGCCGCCGGAGACGATGATGAGGTCGCGCCCGGCCGCTACCTCCCGGCGGGCCAGCTCGGTGGCGCTGCCTGGGCCGGTGGTTTCGACCGGGGTGGTACGGATGCCGTAGGCCGCGAGCAGACCGAGCGCGCGCTCGCGGTCGCGCGCGAGCCCCCAGCGCAGCGCTCCGGCCTTGGGGTTGTAGATGAGAGCGGCGTTGCGGAAGCGCGATGGCGGGGGCATGGGCGACGACGATTATTATTGAAGAAAGCGCGGCGCGGCGTCAAAGCGAACCGCGCCGTAACGGTATAATAGGCGCATGGCCAGGAGCACAGCGGCGCAGGAGATCAAGAAGCTGCGGGAGAAGATCCGCCACCACGAATACTGCTACTACGTGCTCGATGCCCCGAAGACTTCCGACGCCGAGTTCGACCGGCTGATGGAGAAGCTGCAGAAGCTCGAGGCCGCCCACCCCGAGCTGGTCACGCCCGACTCGCCCACCCAGCGCGTGGGCGGGCAGCCGCGGGAAGGCTTCGTCAAAGTCCGCCACCGGCGACCTCTGCTCAGCCTCGACAACACCTACTCCTTCGAGGAGTTGGGCGAGTTCGACCGCCGCGTGCGCGAGGGCACCGGCCGCGGCGTGCTGGACTACGTTTGCGAGCACAAGTTCGACGGCTTCAGCATCTCGGTTCTTTTCGAGGACGCCGCCTACGCGCGCGCGGTGACGCGCGGCGATGGCCGCGAAGGCGAGGACGTCACCCCCAACGTCAAGACCATCCGCGCTCTCCCGCTGCGGGTGGACCCGGCCAGGCTGAAAAAGGCCAAGCTGCCGCCTGACTTCGAGGTGCGCGGCGAAGTGATTATGACCCGCAAGGCCTTCGAGCAGATGAACCGCGAACAGGAAGAGCGCGGCGAGCGCATCTTTGCCAACCCGCGCAACGCCGCCGCCGGCTCCGTGCGCGTGCTCGACCCCACTATCACAGCTCGTCGCCGGCTCGACCTCTTTGCCTACGGTTTGTATGCGGACGGCCGCATTCCGCGCCCGCGGCACTCGCAGGTGCTGGAGACGCTCAAGGAGCTCGGCTTCCACGTCAACCCGCACTGGCAGAAATGTCGCGGCTTGGACGAGGTGATTCGCTACTGCGAGCAGTGGGAAAAGAAGCGCGAGAAGTTGCCCTACGAGATCGACGGCATCGTGGTCAAGGTCGACGAGACCGCGCTGTGGGACGAGCTGGGCACGACCGCCAAAGCGCCGCGCTGGGCGGTGGCCTACAAGTACGCCGCCCGCCAGGCGGAAACGGTGGTGAAAGAGATCGCCGTCCAGGTAGGTCGCACCGGCACGCTCACCCCGGTGGCTTTTCTGGAGCCCGTGCCGGTGGGCGGGGTCACCGTCAGCCGCTCCACCCTGCACAACATGGATGAGATCGAGCGGTTGAACGTGCACGAAGGCGACACGGTTCTGATCGAGCGCGCCGGCGAAGTGATTCCGCACGTGCTCAAGGTGGTCAAGCACGGCAAGGACGAGAAGCCTTTTCGCATGCCGAAGGAGTGCCCGGAGTGCGGGAGCCGCATCCACAAGGCCGAGGGGGAAGTCGCCTACCGCTGCGTGAACGCTGCCTGCCCGGCGCGGGTGAAGGAGTCGCTGCTGCACTTTGCCGGCCGCCGGGCGATGAACATCGACGGCCTGGGTGACAAGCTCGTCGACCAGCTCGTCGACAAAGGGCTAGTGAAAGACTTCGCCGACCTCTACCGGCTCAGCCAGGACGACTTGGTGCCGCTGGAGCGGATGGCGGAGAAGTCGGCCGAGAACCTGCTGAGTGAAATTGAAAGCAGCAAGAGCGCCGGCCTGGCGCGGCTGATCTTTGCCCTCGGCATCCGCTTCGTGGGTGAGCGCACCGGGGAGCTGCTGGCGCAGCACTTCGGCTCGATGGAGAAATTGTCGGAGGCGTCGGTGGAGGAGCTCCTGGAGGTGGAAGAGGTCGGAGAGAGAATTGCCGAGAGCATCGCCGAATTTTTCAGCGAGAAAGCCAACCAGCAGGTGCTGGAGAAGCTGCGCCGGGCCGGCGTGGTGATGGAAGAGAAGCGGGCCCGGCCCAAGGGCACGCGCCTGGCGGGCAAGACTTTCGTGCTCACTGGGACCCTGAAGAAGTGGTCGCGCGAGGAGGCCAAGGAGTTGATTGAGTCGCAGGGCGGCAAGGTCACCGGCTCGGTGAGCAAGAAAACCGACTACGTGGTGCTGGGGGCGGGGCCGGGCTCGAAGCTCGACAAAGCCCGCGCCCTCGGCGTCGCCACGCTCGATGAAGCCCAATTCGCCCGCCTGCTGGGCAAGGGCTGAAAGGAGCCGTGATGGGAGTGGAAGAAATCGTCGGCCAATTGAAGAAGCGCTTCATCATCGTGGCGGTGATTCTGCTGGTAGCGCTGGGGGCGCTGTGGCTGCTGCTTTCCGGTGCCCGCTCACTGAAAGACACGCTGGTGCGGCAGAACGAGACCCGGGCGCAGCAGACTCTCGCTACCATCAATCAGGCGCTCAAGGCTTACAACGAAAAGTACGGCGGCTATCCTGACGACCTCCGGCGGCTGCGCGGCGGCGAGGAGGGCAGGCCGGAGTCTGCCCCGCCGGAAAAGGCCCGGCTGCTCGACACCGCCCTCGCTCAGGACCAATTCGAGCGCAACGGCTACCGCTTCCGCTATCGGGGGAGCCAGCCGGAGCAGCGCTGGGCGGCGACGGTGCAGTTGTATTCCGGTTACCGCTTGACGGCGGAGCCGCTTACCCCCGGCGCCGGCGGCAACGCCTTCTACTACGCCGACGAGAACGGCAAGATTCACGTCCGCCCGGGCCAAGCTGCCGGCCCCACCGACCCCCTCGTGCAGTAGGCATTCCTTCCCTGGAAGCCCCTTGGGGCTGGGTGTATAATGAAAGTTGGCGGGTGAGTCGGGTGATCGCTCTGTCCCGCACCGTCAGCCCCGGCGACGGACAGCCTGACCTGTGCAGTACGATGGGGTTGACGGTGCGGGATGGAGAGGAAAGTCCGGACTCCGAAGGGCAGCGCGCTCCTCGAATCCCGAACCGCAGGTTCGGGACACGAGGGGAGGTCCCGGCTGCTAAATCGGCCGGGAACGGAAAGTGCCACAGAAAACAGACCGCCTGGGGCTTCGGTCCGGCAACGGACGCGTTCCCGGTAGTCCCGGGGACGACGCCTAAGGTGAGGGTGAAAAGGTGGGGTAAGAGCCCACCGCGCAGGCAGCGATGCCTGCGGCATGGCAAACCCCGCGCGGAGCAAGACCAAATAGGGGAGGAGGGCCGGCCCGGCCCGTGGCCTCGCAAGGGGCCGTGACTCCCGGGTAGGTCGCCCAGAGGAATGGTCACCCCCCGACACCAGTCGGGGACAGAATCCGGCTTACAGACCCACCCGCCACTTTCCTTTTGTTTCCAACCAGCAAGTCTGCCTCGCCGCCGCGTCTCAGAACGGGCTCGTGACCGATTGTTCGTGCGCGCTCCTATTTGCTCTTGGGGATGCGAAAATGGAGCGGGTCTCTGAGGTTTTGCAATTCGCGATAGTAGTAGAGTGCTGTGGGCCGTTTTCCCTTGAACCTCAGCTTCTTTAGAAACTCGATTTCCTCCTCGGTAACATCGCGCCTGAGAGAAGGATCGTGAAGGAATTCTTTGAGCCCCCGCTCTTCCTCGAAGGCCTGTTCGGGTTCCCGTTCAACAAACTCAAATTTCTTGGGATTTCCTGGGGCCAGTCTGCGCTGTAACACGATTTCCATAGCAAAAGTCGCGAGGTCAATATCCCAAGTTTCAATCAGGGGATCCATGAAAGAGACGCGGTTTTCAGCCGAGACGGTGAAGACGTCCGCATCCAGGAACTCGAGAATCAGCACGCGCATCTCTTCATAGCTTCGGTCGCTCAGTCGGGCCACCAGACGGAGCCAGTTTTCACTTTCCAATTCCTCTTGCGCCACTCCCTTGACCACGTCCAAAAGCTTCTGGGTGACCAGCCGTTCGAGTTCACCGAAGGGCTGCTTCTCAAAGATGGCTCGTACTTGTTGTTGCCTGTCGGGTTTGCACTTGCGGAGAATCAATTCCCGGACTTCCTTAAACAAGGGCGCCGGTAGGCCTCCGAATTTTCTTTTCAATTCATCTCTGCGCTGGAGGTCAGCCAGCTTTGAAAGCTCACCGCTCGGAAGCTTCAAAAAGCTTTCCATACTGTCATAAATATCTGTTCGGCTAGGCGCGGGCGGTGCCTTTTTCCCCGTCAGCAACTGTGAAACATAGGACTCCGTAACTTGGGCAGCAGCTGCCAGATCTCTCTGGTGAAACCTCAGTTCTTCCAGCCGCTGTCTTATCACTAGAGCAACATCCATCGCATTCCTCGCTTAACTACGTTAGATTAAGATATTTCTACCACCGAGAATCATTGCAGAATTAGCTTGACAAATCAAGTAAATCAACCTAGAATAGTTAATGTAATGAGGGAATAAGTTCCTGTATTTCCAGATAGTCTAAACTAAGTAAGGTTATCTGATACCTACCCTCCTTACCCACGACAACCAAAGGAGGTTGCCATGTTTGCAAGAAATGTTCGGATCCATCTGAAGCCCAATAGCGGGACGGAGTTTACCCGGATGCTTGAGAAGGACGTCATTCCCGTGCTTCGTAAGCAGAAGGGGTTCCAGGACGAACTCACATTCTTCATCCCGGGCGGAAAGGAAGCGGTCGGAATCAGTTTGTGGGACCTGCAAGAGAACGCGGAAGCTTACAACCGCGGAGCCTATACAGAAGTCATGAAGACCCTAGCAAAGGTAGTTGAGGGAACTCCTCAGGTTGAAACCTGTGAGGTTTCCAACTCGACCTTCCACAAGATCGCCGCGCTCGCAACAGCCTAAAGAAGAACAGATCTTTTCGTTCCCGGGGGGGTCGGCCGACAGGCCGCCCCACGGGGCGAAGAGAAAACTAGAAGGGGAAACGACGTTGTCAAGACCTACGGCAATCATGACGTGGTCTTGAGCGGGACCGGAATGGGGAGGCCTTTTCGCTCTCTCTCCAGCAATTTCTCTTGTAAACGAACCTGCCGAAGGCGCACTTAACGAAAATTCCGTCCTCGTCGCTTAATCTGGTTGTAGTTTCAGTAAAACCGGAATTTGCGCTATAGCTATAGGAGGTTCGGCTTTGTGAAGCTCACGCTCCAGTTGAGCGGCCACTTCGAACGCATACCGTACAAAGTGGTGGCCGGAAAGCAAGATCGTAACTCCTAACCAGAACTTCTGGGGGCAGAAGGACCATCGGCTAAGCAACCGCCAGAGGAACTTCCAATACGCTTTTCGATAGGAAGATCGAATACCCTGATACCAAAGGGAGCGGAGTATGACTCCGAGCCTGTAGGAGACCGAGTATCGTGGGGGCCTCTGGTATTGGCCAACCTCCCACTGTAGAAGAGAGCGAAAAGCCCGCTCGTAGAACGACGAGGGGGAATAGATTGACAGCAGAGTTCTTCGTACGCCCTCCAGCAACACGGGAAGCGGAAGAACTGTACGAAAATTGGGCGGCTCAAAATTGCTGGTTTCCGCACTCTGTTCGATCAACCGCCCCTCTTTCAACATTCGATCATACAGGGGAGTGGTTGGAGGCGCTTGCAAGAATCCGGCCATGGCCCAGGGAATGGCAGCGCGCTCGATGAACTCGACTTGTCGTTCGAAGATGTCCTCGGTATCGGAGTCGAAACCAATAATGAAGCCTCCCGTTACCCAAAGGCCCCTTCCTTGAATGAATCGGACCGAGTCCAGCGGATCCTGCCGCAGATTCTGGAATTTCTTTGTCTCCCGCAAGGACTCCTTGGAAGGGCTTTCTATGCCGAGGAAGACAAAGAAGAAATTCGCTTTTACCATCGCCTCGAGCAACGCGGGCCGCTGCGCGAGATCAACGGATGCTTCCGTATAGAATACGAAAGGATAATCGTGCGCCTGTTGCCACTGTTCCAGTGCTTGGGCCAATTCGAGGGCCAGCTTGTGGTTTCCGATGAAATTATCATCGACGATGAAAACCGGCTTACGCCAGCCGAGATCGAAAAGAACTTCCAATTCTACCAGGGTCCGGCTTGGGCTTTTCGTTCTGGGCTTCCTTCCATAGAGCGTAATAATGTCGCAAAACTCACATTGGAAGGGGCAGCCACGTGAGAACTGGATAGACATCGAGGCATAGTTTTCGATTCTTAGAAGGTCAAACCGCGGAACCGGGGTGCTACGGACATCGGGCTTCTCGTGAATGGTGTAGAGGCGTCTCGCGGCGCCGGTTTCGAGCCCGGTCGCAATCTGTGGGAAAACCTCATCGGGTTCCCCGACCACCACGTGGTCGGCTAACGATAGCAGCAGTTCAGGTTGACTGCTGGCGTAGGGGCCCCCGATTATGGTGCGCTTGCCCAGAGCACGGGCCCGCTCAAGAATCTCCCGGATATCGTCCTTCTGCACGTGCATCCCGCTGACCATGACAAGGTCTGCCCAAAGAATATCGGCATCGAGGAGGTCTTCAAGCGCTCGATCGATAAGGCGGATGGTCCATTCCTTGGGGCATAGGGCAGCTATGGTAATAAGGCCGAGCGGGGGCATGAAGGTCTTTTCAGGAATGAGATTACTCGTCATTCCCTGAAAGCCCCAGAAAGAGGAGGGAAATCGGGGCCAGACCATCAGGACTTTGATTCGTTTTCCCAGGGCAGGGAAACGATGGAGATCACCCGGATCGATTGCGGGCGAGCGGGTGGTCTCACCCACGAGCCGCCCGAGTGCCTGCTCGTGCTTCGAGACTTCCTTGCGCAGAGACTTCAGCTCGACCAAGCGATCCACTATGCCCTCGGCAGCTACAATTGTTTTGGTTGCAGAGTGTACCTCCACACTCGTCCTAAAGCTAGTTCAAGCATGTGAACCTTGGCGAGCCCCGTTGGATCAGAAGGCTCCGGGTTCTTAGTGTCCATTTAGTGTCCAGAATGTGCGGCACCACGGTGGCTCACTCGCCACTTGCGTCCTGCCTTGCGCGGACCAGCGACTTTCTCGACCGCTGACCAGCGCAGCAGCTCTTGCGTTGACTTGCCTGGGGGCGGGGCCTACCATGGCAGCGGTCAGGTAGTTGCCTTCCGTTCCGTTGTCGTCGTGGTGGACCACAGTGCGAGAGTTTTCTGAAGAACAAGTTGCGCAGCTCCTGGTTCCTGCAAGGGTGATTGCTGCCTTGGAGGAGTCGCTCCGGCACAATTATCGGAAGAGCGTTTGGATGCCGCCCCGCACCCATGTTGATGTTCCTTCCCTCGGCGTACTGTTGATCATGCCCTGTCAGGATAGGGAGCGGGGAGGACTGGGGATCAAGCTCGTTCTGGTTCGGAACCGACCCACGGCTGGGGGTGAAACTGTTCGCGCCACCTACTTCTTGCTTGACTCGGAGACGGCCGAGGTAAAGGCGGTTGTGGCCGCCAACCGTCTTACCGAGATGAGGACGGCTGCCACCTCCGCCGTGGCGACAAAGTATCTGGCCCGTCTGGATTCCACGACTCTGGGAGTCTTCGGCACGGGCCGGCAGGCCAGGGTACACATTCAAGTCTTGCCCGAGGTACGAAAGTTCCGGCGTGTGCTGGTTTGTGGTTCAAGTCCTCAGCGCAGCCAAGCCTTCGTCCGGCAGTTGTCCCCGGAGCAGGCCCTCACGATTGAAGCGGCCGATGCCCGCCGCTGCATCGCCGAGTCCGACGTAGTTTGCACCTGCACCACTTCACAGATCCCTCTCTTTGAAGGACGCTGGCTGCGACCTGGTACGCACCTCAACCTGGTGGGGGCCTTCCAGCCGAATGCTCGAGAAGTGGACGATGAGACCATTCGCCGTTCCCGCGTAGTGGTGGACACGTACGAGGGGGCTCTGGCCGAGGCCGGTGATCTGCTGATACCCCTGGAGCGCGGCGTGATCCGACGCGAGCACATCGGAGCTGACCTGCACGAGATCGTCAGTGGGAAGAGACCGGGCCGCCAGTCAGCCGAAGAAATCACGGTATTCAAGAGTGTGGGGTTCGCTCTCGAAGACCTGGTGACGGCCAAGCTGGTTTGTGAGCAGGACTTTTCAGCTCCCGGACAGACCCGTTCCGACAAGACGGGAGAGTGAGCGTATGACTCGGACAGCGGATGTGGTAGTGATTGGGGGAGGAATCAACGGCTGCAGCATTGCCTACCACTTGGCCAAGAGCGGTGCCGGCAGGGTGCTGCTGGTGGAACAGCGACACATTGCCGGGGGCCCGACCGGCCGCTCAAGCGGCATTGTCCGCCAACACTACACCCTCGAAACCTTGGCCTGCATGGCGCGGGACAGCCTGGAGGTCTTTCGGCGCTTTGCCGACGAAGTCGGGGGGAGCGCCGGCTTCGTCCAGACCGGTGCGATGTTTATGGCCTCGAAGGACAACGCGGCCACGCTGGAGCAGACCGTGGCCATGCACCAGCGGCTGGGGATTCGGACCAGTGTGTTGTCGGCCGAGGAGCTCGGCAAGAGGGAGGAGCTGCTTTATCACCAAGACCTTGCCTGCGGCGCCTACGAGCCCGACAGCGGGTACGCCGACCCGGCGTTGGCAGCCAACAGTTACTGCGAAGCGGCCAAGGAACTCGGCGTGGAAGTCCTGGTGCATACGACGGTGACGGGACTGCAAATCGAAAACGGTCGGATTCAAGGGGTACAGACGGACAAGGGCGACTGCGCCTGCTCGGCAGTGGTCAACGTGGCCGGTCCGTGGGGAGCGAAGATTGCGGCCCTGGCGGGTGCCGACATTCCGATCCTACCCAGCCGGCACCCGGTGGTGCTGATGCAGCGGCCGCCGCAATGGAGAAATCCCACCCCGGTGTGGCTCGACCTCGTGAACGGCGCCTACTTCAAGCCGGAAGGGCGAGCCGGCATGTTGATCGGGTCGATTCGGCCCGAAGAAGGAGAGCTGCGAGCTGAGCTGGAAACCTTCTCCCAGACACCTTCCTACGAGGAGGTGGCCGGGTTTTCCGAAACCATCATGAAGCGCTTTCCGGTGATGAACGAAGGCTTGGTGCAGGGCGGCTGGGCTGGGCTCTACGACGTGACCCCGGACTGGCAGCCGGTGATTGATGTGATTCCAGACGTGCAGGGCTTCTATTGTGCGGTTGGGTTCAGCGGACACGGGTTCAAGCTCGCACCCGCGGTCGGACGCATCCTGGCTGAGCTGATCCTGGAAGGGATCTGTCGCAGCTATGACATCAGGATGTTCCGCTATGAGCGATTTCAGGAGGGCAGGCTTTCGCCAGGAAAGTACAGGTACAGCATCATTGGCTGACTTTCGGGCCAATTCCACTGTGGTTCACTGCGGCAACCTTTCTCTCAGCCCCTCGCGTTGACTTGCCTGCTACCACCGCCTAAGATGGCGGCGGGCACGGGATCATCTCCCGAAATCGGCCAGGACTTTCCGCGCACCCGCAGAGTGGCAGCGCCGGCGCCTAATTGCCATGGCAGACGAGTCCAAGAGCCTCGAGCAACTGCTGAAAGAATGGGCGGCGCTCGACGCCGAGCTGGAGCGCTATCAGCGCCTGGTCACGGTGATGTTCACCGACATCGCCGGCTCCACCAAGTACTTCGATGAACACGGCGACCTGGCTGGCATGGCCATGTTGACCGAGGTCAACGACAGCCTGCAGCCGCGGGTGCAGCAGCACCACGGAGCGATCGTCAAGACCATCGGCGACGCCATCATGGCCTACTTCGAGAACCCGCTGGAAGCCGTGCGTTGCGCCATGGCCATGCAACAGGGCATGGCCGCGCTCAACCAGCAACGCCCGGGTCGCCAGCCGATACAGATTCGGGTGGCGCTCAATCTGGGTGTGGGGCTGCTGAAAGACAACGACGTCTTCGGCGACGTGGTCAACGTCTGCTCCCGGATCGAGAAGGAAACCCGCGCCGGACAGATCGGGGTTTCCCCTTCCGTGGTGGAGGCAGTGAGCCGCGAGCCCGGCGTTGCCTGCCGCAAGATAGGCGCGGTGGCCCTGGGCGGCAAGGTCCAGAAGATGGACCTCTACGAGGTGCTGTGGCAGGAGGGCGTAGACCGCGCCGGGGCTCAGCCCGAAAAGCTCTCCGGCGACCAACTGGCGCTGGCCACGGGCACGGTGGTGCGAGTCGACGAAGATGTGCGCGCCGCCATCGCCGAAGCCCTCAAAGGCAAGGCGGCCAAACTGGCTCCGATCGCCACGCAGTTTGTTCTGATCGAGGAGAAACCCGGGGGCGAACTGGGCCAGCGCTACCCGCTGCTGCAGGGCCGCCTGCTGGTGGGCCGCGAGAAGGGCGACATTCTCTTTTCCGGTGACTCGATGATTTCGGCTCAACACGCGATGTTTACCGTCCTGGGCGGCGGTCTTTATGTGGAAGACCTGGGCAGCACTCATGGCGTCTTTGTCCGCATCCGCGAGCCCTTCGATTTGCAGGACGGCGATACCTTGCTGATGGGCCAACAAGTGTTCCGCTTCCGATTGTCCGGGGAGGGTTCGGGAGCTTCGGGAGAGCTGGTCCCCTTACGGGAAGGCCAGGAGGAGGAAAAGCGATACCCGCTCCAAAGCGGCGAAAACACCTTCGGGCGCACGCAGGGAACCCACTCCTTTCCCGACAACCCCTATCTCTCTCGCCTGCACGCTCGCATCACCATCCACGGCTCCTACTGCGTGCTGGAGGACATGAAGAGTACCAACGGGACCTTCGTGCGCATCCGGGCCCGGCATCTGCTCGATGTTGACGACGTCGTGCTAGTCGGCCGCCAGTGCTTGCGTGTCCAAGCCGAACCCGCCTCGGCCCAGACAGACGCGGCCCCGATGCCGGCTTCGCCCGGGGGGCGCGAGCCCGAGCCGGTGGCTGCGGCCGCCCCTGAGACCCCCGCGCTGGCCCCGCCGCCGGCGGGGCTGGCGGTGCTGGAGTTTCAGAATCTTTCCGGCGATCCGTCGGTGGACTGGCTGGGCACTGGGATGGCCGAGACCCTCTCGGCGGACTTGCAGAAGCTGAAGCTGGTGCGGGTGGTGGGGCGAGAGCGGGCGCAGCAGGTCTTGCGTCGCCTGGGTCGGGAGGCGAGCCCGGCCGAGGTGGGGCGCGCGCTCCGCGCCCGCTGGGTGGTGACCGGCGGTTTCCAGCGCGCGGGCGACCGTATTCGCATCACCCCGCGGGTGCTGGAAGCAGCCAGTGACGAGGAGATTGCCAGCAGCAAGGTGGACGGGAAGTGGGAGAACTTGTTCACCCTGCAAGACCGCGTGGTGGTGGAGTTGATGGCGGCGCTCCAGCTCAAGCTCGACAGCGCCGCCCGAAAGCGCATCGCCCCGCCGGAGACTCGCCAGCTCGAAGCCTACGAGCACTACGCGCAGGGGCGTCAACGGTTCAACGAGCTGGGGAAGAACTCCCTGGAGGAGGCGCGGCAACACTTCGAGCGGGCGGTGGCGCTCGACTCGGACTATGCTATGGCCTACTCCGCCTTGGGCGCCACCCACGCCATGCGCTACGTCCATCGCACCGACCCCGAGGACTTATCCCGCGCCGGCAACTATCTGGAGCGCGCCCTCGAACTCGATGCGGAGCTGGCGGAGCCCTACCCGTGGCTGTGCTACATCTACAGCCGCCAGGGCAAGCTCGAGCAGGCCTTGAGCGCAGGTCTCAAGGGCACCGAGCTGCAACCTGATCTCGTGCAGGCGCACTATTTTCTGGGCTGCGCCTATCTGTTCAATATCCAGCAGGACCGCGGCCACTGCCAGCGGGCGGTAGCGTGCCTGCAGCAGGCCACGGCGGTGGAGCCCCGCTGGGTGGCCAGTTGGCTGGTGCTGAGCTGGATTGCGCTGGCCGTCGGGGACTACGACCGCGCCGAGCAGTTCGCCACCCGGGAGTGGGAGTTGGAGCGCGCGGGAGACGCGATGGCTCCGTTCCCGGGAACGGCGGCGATGCTGTTGGGCGGCGTGTGGCTGCGGCGCGGCCAGTGGGAGAAGGCGCGCCAGCAGTATCTCGAGGCGCTGAAGCTGTTGGCCGGCGGCGACCACATGTACCGCGACGCCTTTGTGGCCCTCAGTGCCTGTGGCCTGGGAGACGTGCAGTTGCGGCAGGGACAGGCGGAGGCCGCTCTGGCCGAGTTTCGCCGCGCCCGGCACACGGTGCAGGAGTTTCCCCGCATGCTGGGTAGCGAGCGGGTTCTCACCCGCGTTCTGGCGGGCATGGCTGCCGCCTACGCCGCGGGGGGAGAGGCCGACCGCGCCCGACAACTGGCGGGCGAGGCCGACACTCATCTACAGACAGTCGCCGCACAGCCGCATACCTGGATCTGGGAAGCCGCCACTTCCCAGCTTTACCACGCCCTGGCGGTCGCCCGGCGGCATTTGAGGGAAGACGAGACGGCGCTGGCGTTGCTGGAGAAGGCGGTGGAGACGGGATGGCAGGATGCCGCCTGGCTGGAAACGGATCCGGCGCTGGCCGGCCTTCGCGACCAGGCTCGTTTTCGCGCCCTGCTCGAAGACCTTCGGCAGCGCCCCGCGCTTGCCTTCCAAGCGGCGGAACCGGCAACAGTCTTCTAAGTTCTGCTCGGCCTGCTCCGAGGGACTACGGGTTGAGAGGATCGGCGGCTGGTCAGGCGGGCGCTCTCAGGTCACTTCCCAAGTGTCGGCGGCGACAAAGTTCGAGTGTCTACGGATCCGGCTCACCGCGATGCGCGGTACGGGGGCGCTGGCTTTTCTCCCGTTCATCACCATAGTCCGCCACAGCCGCCGGGTCCGAACCAGCGACCGCATCCAGAGCCGCCGGAACGTAATTCTGGGCTTGGAAACGGTCCCCACGCGGGGCATAAAAACGAAAAACACTCTAGCCAGCATTTCGCTCCTCCTCATGGCTACTTGGGAAACTGCAGATACATCTGTCCCAACAGCCGCCCGAAGGCCACGAACAGCATCGCCACCGTCGAGAGCGTGATGGCGAGCACGGTCAATCCCAGCAGGTTCCCGGGGAGCCTTCGTTGCTGTTTGATGTCGCTCATTGCTTTGCCTCTACTCACGGGTGTCAGTCTAGCGAATCGCTCGCTGGCGACAATAGGGCCGTGGTCGCATTCGAGGGGGTACGAAAGTACCAACGCCGCCTTAGGACGCGGGGCGGAAGCCGCCGACCTGAGGGGAACACAAATGAGCGGAACGAGCCAACGTTCAGGCTTGACACTGGGCCGCGGACAGGAGTAAGAAGTGGCGACCGCAGCGCCAGTGGCGCTCTTGACTCCGGCAACCCCGGAGCGGGATGCAGCGCTCGAGAGACAGCGATGCATCCAGGCACACAACAACGTTCAGCTCCCCGCATCAGGCCACAATTTCCCTTGTGGGTGGAGTACCCGGAGCGGAGAAGCGTGCGCGATATCAGCCTTTCGGGGGCCTTCATCGAGGACACGCACCCGCTGCCCCCGGGCCAGCGGTTTCAGTTGCGGTTCTGGCTGGGCGCCATCGAACCCTTGGTGGTCGATGCGACCATTCGACGCGTGGAAGAAGGGAAGGGGATGGGGGTGGAGTTCTTGAGCATGACGCCGGGCGACTACGATCACCTGCAGCACTTCCTCCACGCCGCTCCTTTGTGAGGCCCGCGTCACGGCTGCTCCGTAAGGGATTTACTTTTCTCTTGAATAAGGCGGTAGAATTGGGGAGCTGCCGGAGTTGAGATTGGTTTCTGATACCGTGTTCGATCTTGCTGAGGAGTAACGATGAAGACGCCTGAGATTCCAGCCCCACAGACGGTGCCTGATACGGGAGTCCCGAAATCCCTCTTGGAAGACTTGGCGCTGAAGATTCTTTATGTTCGGGGCGAGCTCCTGCTGAGCACCCTGTCGGAGGAGATGAAGCTTAGCCTCGCCATCATCGACGACCTCTTTCAACGCCTGCGCCGGGACCAGTTCTGCGAGGTGAAAGGGATGGCGGGCGGCATCCACCGCATCACCACCACCTCCATGGGGAAGGCGCGGGCGCTGGAACTGCTCTCCTTGAACCAGTACGTGGGCCCGGCCCCGGTCTCGCTCAAGGAGTACGTGCGCCAGGTGCGGGCGCAGAGTGTGCGTCAGGTGGATGTGGGCCCGCCCGACATTCGGCAGGCCTTCGCCCACCTGGTGCTCAACGAGGTGACCCTGGACCAGCTCGGCACCGCCGTGGTGTCGGGCAGCTCCATCTTTCTCTACGGCCCCACCGGCACCGGCAAGACTTCCATCGCCGAAACCCTGCCCAAGATCTACAAGGACAACGTGCTGATCCCCTACGCCATCGAAGTCGACAGTCAGATCATTGCGGTCTACGACAACGTGGTGCACGAAAAGACGGTCTATCAACCCGACTCGCACAAGTTCGACGCGCGCTGGATTCACTGTCGCCGGCCGCGGGTGATCTCGGGCGGTGAGCTGACCATCGAAATGCTGGACCTGCAGTACAACCCGCTCACCAAGTTCTACACCGCTCCCATGCAGGTAAAGGCCAACAACGGCGTGCTCATCATCGACGACTTTGGCCGCCAGCGCGTTCAACCCGCCGATTTGCTCAACCGCTGGATCGTGCCCCTGGACCGCCAGATTGATTTCATCACCCTGGCAGGCGGCAAGAAGTTCGAGGTTCCCTTCGATCTCTTCGTGGTGTTCGCCACCAACCTCGACCCCGCCTCGCTGGCCGACGACGCCTTCATGCGCCGCATCCACAACAAGATCAAGATCGACAACGTTTCCCGCGAGCAGTTCCAGGAGATTTTTGCTCGTGTGTGCCGGACGGAGGAAGTGAACTACGATCCTCCGGTGGTCGAGCACCTGATGGACGTCATCACTGAAGGTTTGAAGGAGCCGCTGCGGCCCTGCTACCCGCGTGATATTGTGCTGCAGATCTGCTGGGGGGCGCAGTACGAAGGCAAGCGTCCGGAGCTCAGCAAACGGACGATCGAGGCGGCTTGCCGGAACTACTTCATCTCGACGGAAGCCTAGCGCGGGGGGAGTTGGTGGGGCACGCCCAGCACTCCGGACACTTCATCATCGCCAATCCGGGTAATGACCAGCTCGAAGGGGACGGGCACCTCGGCCAGGTAGAGCTCCACCGGCTCCAGCAGGGCCCGGTCCTTTAGCTCGATCCATTTGTCGTCGGCGAAGACGCGCATGGTGTAGCGGTTGCTTTTCCGGTCGGTCTTACGCAGCCACAGCCAGAGGGGCCCGACCCGCTGCTTGTCGCTTCCTTTCTGGAGGTTGAAAGCGATGGGTTCGCGCTCAAAGCGTTCCCAGAGCTGGTCCACTTTCTCCCGCGTGCCGGCCAGCTGGCTCCGTTGTTCCCCCAGCTCGGTCACCGTGCCCGCCACCCGCTCGGTGGTGGCGTCCCAGCGTTCGCGGTCGGCCTGCACGCCGGCCTCCAGCGAGCCGTATTTCCGCTGCAGCTCGGCCAGGCGCTTGGCCTCGGCCGGGTCAAGCGGCCGCGACGAGACCGTTCGTCGCCCGCTTGAGAGGCTGGAGCTCGGCTCATTGGAACGTGGGCTGGAGGAGGGATTAGTGCTGGCTAGCGGATTCTCCGCGGTGGCCGGGGCGGTGGCGCGACGCTTCTCCAGTCGCTCCAAGCGCTGCTCGATGTCGTTCAGCTTGTCGACGATCTGCGCCAGGTCGGGATTGGAGTTGGGGCTCGATCCGCCAACGTCACCCAGCGCGGGCATGCCGTTGGCCTTGATATACTTGTAGCCTCCGAAGGCGACCAGAACCACGATGGCCACCAAGAGGAGAATACCCAGCAGAGGAGGGCCCGGGGACCGCTCTTTCTGCTGCTGGCGTTTGACGAAAACCGTACGATCAAAGTTAGGTGATCCCATCGATGGCTTCCTCTACTCTCTTGCTCGGATACTGCTGCTCTGCTGAAGGAGAACCTGCGTGGGGTAGCGCAGCTTCAACGGAAACACTACCTCTCGTTTCTCTTCGGGCAGGAGGTTGACCTGCCGCTGCGCAAACTCCAGCCGCTCGCCGCGCATCTCCACTTTGTAGCCGCCGGGGGGCAGAATCAGCAGCAGGGGCGTGTTGCCCACCGGCTTTCCGTCCACCCACACGCGGGCTTTGTTCGGCACCGACCGCAGCAGGAGGGTTCCGGCGTCCTTGCCGGCCTCTTCCTCCAGGGCACGGCGATTGGCTTCCTCATCGGACTCGCTGATCCCGATCGGCAGGTGCCGGAAGTTCGACTTTCCTTTGGGCGAAGTGGGGAACTCCACCGTCTTGGTGGCGTTGGTTCCCACGGTTGCCCCGCCCACGCTCGACACCGCGCCCGCATACTCGGCGGCCGCTTGCGCTGCGGCCGTGCCCACGGCGACGAGAGACGAAAGCATCACCAGCAGAATAAAGCGAGCTCCGCGCCGCCACCCCGACGGCTGGCTGCAATCTGGTTTGTTCATACCCCCCCCTTACCCCCACCCATTCTAGCAGGAACCGTGCCAAAGCGGGGCGGAAGAAGAGCCGAAGTGCCCGGCCTCCAAGCCCGCACAGCCGTTGATGTTGTTGGCTTGGGCAAGAAAAGAGCAGGGTTCCGTACGACCTCCAACACTGAAAGCGGTCAGGCGACGCCAACCGGCGTGCTCAAACGGAGACATCCGGCCCGCCGCTCTCTCAAGCCTACGGTTTTGATTCTTTGCCTTGTTCATTGCCCTGAAGGACGATTACGGTTCGATACTTTCCGTTCGGATCCAGAGTCTGCACCGTCTTCTTGGTTTGCGTTCCTCCGGGGCCGACCGGGCGAGAGAATTGCATCGTTCGCTCGATAACCCGCGGAGCTTCGCCGGGGGCGAGCGCGCTGGGCCGCTCGACTTCCTGTGTGGTCTGCTGGCTGCCGTCGGCCTGGGTGCGGCGCACGGTGCGAATCCGCTCCACCACGGCTAGGCGGCCATCGGGTGTGCGGGTGGTGCCGCCAATGTTTCGCGAGTGGGTTTCCCTGGTCTGATGCTCGGCCCCCTCGGCATCCTTATATTCGTGGGTCAGGGTGCGCTCGGCGAGCGATAGTTTGCGGTCGGCGGCGCTTTGTCGAAAGACTTGCTCTTCGGTGCGCACTTCCTCGCCTTGGGTTCGAATCACGCGCTCCCGCGTTTCGTAGGTCTCCCAGCGTTGGTTCCCGTCCGGGAGTCGGTGGGTTTGCTCCACTACCACCACGCCCTCTCCCTTCTGCTGCTCGGTCTCGGTAATCTGCTGGGTCGCCGCCAGGCCGCCGTTGACGTCCGGTTCGAGGACGGTGGTTTGGGTCTGGCGCGCGCCCGGGGCCACCTGGGAGGTTTCCTGGATTTCTTGGCGGGTGAGTCGGAGTTTGCCGCTCAAGTTCGGCTTGGAGGTAGTGCGCACGACGCGCTCGCGGTTGTCGGTCAAGCGGTGGTGCTCTTCTTCAGTGACTTCAATCACGGCGCGGCGCCCGTCCGGGTCGCGAGCAAACAGGCGGCGGATGACCCGGGTGGTGTTGGCGTCGACCTCGATGGTTTCTTCTTCCGTTTCTGATAGGAGTTCGTAGCGGCCGTGGAGGTCCGGTGCTTCCAGGCGCTCGGTGACCACTTGGCCCTGCTCGGTCTCGGTGCGGGTTTCTGTTCGGCGCACCGGCGTGGTGCCCCCGGTCTGGTCGTGGCTCTCTGACTGCGCGCCGGAGGTCTTGGCCTCTTGCGGTTGGGTCTTGGGAGTGTGGAGGCGATAGCGGGGCTGTGTCTGCGCCATCGCCGGACCGCAGGCCAGCCCCAGGGCCAGCCCCCACAGGGCCAGGCCGCGGGTGGAGGCGCTCAGGAAGCGCCAGGCCTTAGGCGCCGGGGGTGTGGGTCCCATCTCGCTGCTGCATGACATAGCGGATCAACTCCACTCGATTGGATACGCCTAGTTTATCAAAAACTCGAAAAAGATAGTTCTTGACGGTGTGCTCGCTCAAGCCCAGCTTTTCCGAGATCTCCCGGTTGCTGAGCCCTTCGGCCACCAGGCGGGTGACCTGTTCTTCGCGATGGGTCAGCAGCGCCGTACCGTCAGCTTTCATTAGCGGCACCGGGGCAGATTGCACCAGCGCCTTGAGAATCAACTGCAGATCCCTGTTGGTGGCCCAGATCTGGCCCTTGTGCACCTGGTGGATGCAGCGGGGAAGCTCCTTCACCGACTCGGTGCGGCAGAAGACACCTTCGGCCCCCTGGCGGAAGGCGCTGACGACCAGGTCTTTCTCACTCGCATCCAGCAACACGACCGTGCGGGTGTCCAAGCGGGCGGCGGAGATTTCCCTCAGCACCGCCAGCCCCTTCGAAGTTCCATCCCGCAGGTTGGCGTTGGTGATGAGCACGTGCGGCTCATAGGTGCGCAGGGCGTTACGCACCTCCTCGGCGGTGGTGGCACAGGCCACGACGCTGAGACGATAGCGCGAGCGCTTCAGGGCGCCGGCCAACAACTCACATCCTCTGGGAGTGGCGTCGGCAATGAGCACCCTGACGAGTTCGCGCCCCGACTTGGTCTTCGCCGCCATCAACATGAACGTGGATGGAAGGCCTCTTGAGGTGGGATTCTACACCCAACCAGTACCGATCGACACAAGAAATCTCAAGCCTTGGCTTAGCAGGAGGAGTTCGGGGCGGGCGTCAGAAGCGCTGGCTGGTGTGTCTCCGAATGGAGCCCGCCTAGCGCCCCTCTGTTTCCTTTCGGATTGCAGGGGGCGCGGTTTTCCGGCGGCGGGGCGCAAGAGCCTGGTTTTCTGCCGGGTGGTAAAGCAAGGAGGGCACTTCGAGTTGCGCTGACTTTCATCAAGCAGGACGATTCCCCGGCGCTTTGGAAAGAGACCTGCAAAGAAGGCGGGGGTGGGTGTAGAATGGACGCCCTGGGGGGTGGGCTCTGCGTTCGTGAATCGGGGCCTCAACCACGGCCGGCGCAGAGGCGCAGATGTTGCCCGAGGGGCGTCAGGGGTCTTAGCCAGGCGTGAACGGCGATAATCCACAGTTCTTGGTGCTGCAGGAGCCGCGCTGGCGTAGCTGCGCGAAAGCCTTCGCGGCTCTGTGGGAGGCGCCGCGCTTCGACGCTACGCTGAGCCACCACTTGCCGGACCTCTTCGTCCGGGAAGTCGGATCCACCTCGAGTCGGGATCCACGGGGCAATCTCTATTCAAGTATGCTGCACTTTTCCATGGGCTTCTTCTTGCTGCACGCGCCTATGTTGCCTTTCGAGAGAACGCCTGAAACGCCCCAGCCTGAAGTCGTTTACGAGTTGAAGTCGGTGAATCTGTCCAAATACCTCCCCTCGTTGCAAGCGAGGGGGCCGGGCGGACGTCCAGGTCGGGGGACGAAGCCGGACAAACTGCCAGCCCTTGGCAGCACCGCTTTCCATCCCAAGGTCACGGTGGTGTCCAACCCGCCGCGTCCCGACAACACCCGTCAGACCATCATTCAGTCGTCCTCCCCGCCCGAATTGAAGATCAAGGTGGATATTCCTTTGCCCAATATCTTGCTGGGGGAGCCGATGCTGGCGCGCAAGCAGCCGGTGGAGTTTCGCCTTGACCAGCGCGTCCGCCCTGCCGCTGGCCGGCGCAGCAAAGCGGTCTCGCCCGCGCCTGACATTGCTGCCCGACCCTCCGATCTGGCCATTGCGCCCTCGCCCGTCATCAACCCGATGCCGCGTCTTGAGGTGGCGCCGCCGCCGCCGATGGGATTGGCCGAAGGCGCGGTCAGAGTCAACACCGCTGGGATTGCAGATGTCTCCAACGCCAATTGGGCCGAGGCCGACCCGGGAGGGTTGCTCGTGCTGGGCATCAACCCGACCTCCGCCCCGGGGAACTTGGCACTTCCGCCGGGAAATCGCTACGGAGAGTTTTCCATTTCGCCCTTTGGCGGGCAGCCGGGTTCGCCCGGAGGTGTTCCTGGGGGTGACCCCGAGGGCGGGACCGGCGGCCCCGGCACCGGTGGAGACGGCAGCAGCGGGATCGGCCCCGGCGGCGGTGGCGGCGGGGGCGGCGGCGCCTCGGGAAACACAGCCGGGATCAGTATCAGTGGTGGCTCGGGGTCGGGGAGTTTCATCGGCGGTTTCGGTGAGGCGGGCGGCAATTCGGGGGCGCTGACAGCGTCCTTGCCCAGCAGCCTGGTCTACCCGGTGCGGCCGCCAGCGCGACCGCGGCTGGGAGGATTGACCGTAACCACCGGGCCTATCGGCGGTGGGGGCCTGCGTGTCTATGGCGTTCTTCGCGGCGGCAAGGTCTACACCATTTACCTCTCCATGCCGGGTCGGAATTGGGTTCTGCAGTACGTGCAGAACACCGGTTCTTCCGACCGGCGGACGCAGGAGAGCCGTGCTGCCGTGGCGCATCTGGAGAAGGGCCTGATGCCGCCCGACGCCGAGAAGCAGTTTGATTTCCACCGCCCCCCGGTGCCGAGAGACAAGGAAGATGAGTTCATCGTTCTGCGGGGTATGATCCGCGAGGACGGTTCGGTGAGCGACCTGCGCGTGCACCAGGGAATCCAGCCCTTGGCCGACCAGGCGGCACTGGCTGCCTTTTCCAGGTGGAAGTTCCGGCCGGCCTTGCGCGACGGCAAGCCGGTGGCTGTGGAGATCCTGGTGGGCGTTCCCGCCCACGTGGAGACGAGCGGAGAATCGTCCGCCCGCTCCCCCACCGGAGATTAACGACAGCCGACCCCAAGGACAGAGCGTCTTGCTGGCTTCTATGGGACTTTTGTCCTAAAGTCGCCCCAGGGACTTTCTTCCCCCCTGCCACCCCCCAGATAGGTCTAGGACCTGGTACTTTTGGCCTCTTGCGTTGCCGGGGCGTTTGTCCTAACCTGCACAGCGATATGTCAGCCGGGCCAGTGGCCTCAATCCTCAATCGGGCATGAGTCGGCTGCCTTTGAGAAAACGAAGGAAGATGCACCCTACGGGATCTGCTGGCGTGCAGTTGCCCGCCGGTGGGCCCCTCCATCCAGTTCAGAGCGTTGGAGTGATTGCCCAAGGGTTCTATGCTGATATCAAGCAGGGTTAAGTTACACCAAGGAGAGAGGCGATGACGGACAAGCCAATCCACGTCTGGTTCTGGAGCCCGGATCCGGGTTTTGCCCAGGTTGTTTCGCGGACCCTGGGCCCGGATTTCGAGGTCCGGTACAGCGAGGAGTCCGCACAGAAGCCAGACCAGGAACTGCAGGCGTGGTGGGACGTGGTGTTGCTGGATCTGCGCGCGCCGGAGCACAGCGCCGACATGGAGGCGGAACTCCGGATGATGACCGACCTCGCTCAGCTCGACTCCGCGCCGCCCCTGGTGGTGATGCTGGACGACGAATCCCACGCCCTTATGCTCAAGGTGATGGAGAACGGCGCCCACGACACCGTCACCAGCCCGCCGGACATGGTGGAACTTCGCCTCGTTCTCCGGCGCGCCTACAAGTTTCGCCAGGTGGAAAAAGAACTCTACGCCCTGCGGACGTGGAAGAGTTCTGGCTCCCACCTGCACGAATTGATTGGAGCCTCGGACGGGATGCAGAAGGTTTTCGCCCTGGCGCAGAAGATCGCGCCCTGCGACGTCAACCTGCTGATCACCGGCGAGACCGGCACGGGGAAAGAGTTGCTAGCCCGCGCTATCCATCGCCTGAGTCCGCGCGCCGAGTTCCCCTTCGTCGCCTTCTCCTGCGCCAGCCTGCCGGAAACCCTGGTGGAGGACGAGCTCTTCGGGCATGAGAAAGGCGCCTTCACCGGCGCGCTGGTGGCCCGGCGCGGCCGCTTTGAAGTGGCCGATCGCGGCACGCTGTTCCTGGACGAGATCGGCGACCTGGGCCTGGGGTTGCAGGCCAAGCTCTTGCGCGTGCTGCAGGAGCGCTCCTTCGAGCGTCTGGGCAGCAACACCGCCCTTACCACCGACATTCGTTTGATTTGCGCCACCCACCAGAACCTGGAGGAGATGGTAAAGCAGGGCAAGTTCCGCGAAGACCTCTTCTACCGCTTGAACGTCGTCTCCCTGCACCTGCCGCCGTTGCGGGAGCGGCGGGATGACATTCCCTTCCTGGCCCATCATTTTCTGCAGCGGTTTGCCGAGCGGTTCAGCAAGAAGGTGAAGCGCTTCTCCCGCCTGGCTCTGCAAGCGCTGGAGGAGTACCACTGGCCCGGAAACGTGCGCGAGCTAGAGAACGTGGTTCAGCGCGGGGTGGTGCTGGCTGACGGGCAGAAGATTGACATGGTGCACCTGCCCGGCACGCTCCGCGGCGGCTTCGAACGGGTCGAGCTCGGCCGCTCTTATGAGAAAGAAGTGCGCGAATTCAAGCGGCGTCTCATTGTGCGGACCCTGCGCGAGTGCGGGTGGTCGAAGCAGGACGCCGCCCGGTCGTTGAGCCTAGCGCGGTCCTATCTGCACCGATTGATCAACCAGTTGGAGATTACTTCCGAGGCCGAAGAAGCGGGGGCGGAGTTGCTCGACGACTCCTCGTCCCCAGACCGCATCATGTAGGCGGGGCGACGTGTGGACGCGGTGGTGAAACTTGCTCCGGGGGAGGAGGCGCCTCGGGGGGAGAACCGACCGCAGTCGTCCTGGCTCGAACGCTTCTGTTTCCCCTTTCTCTTCCAAACCCAGAACCCGGATGGAGGCTGGGGTCATCGCGCCGGCGCGTGCAGCGCCGTCGAGCCCACCTGCTGGGCGCTCCTGGCCCTGGCCGGGGCGCCCCGCTCGGACGAGCAAGAGGCCGCGCTCGGGCGCGGCCTGAGTTGGCTGTGCAGTCGGCAGTTGCCGGATGGCTCCTGGCCCGCTTTTCCCGGCCAAGCGCAAGGCTGCTGGGTGACCTCGCTGGCCTGTCTGGCCCTGCACGTGCTGGCCCCGCCGACGGCGGGGCTGGGGTGGTCGCCTGCCTGCGCAGGCAAGCCGGATGCCTTGGCCCGAGGTCTTGGATGGCTCAGTCGGTCCTGGCCAGGGGAAGGCGGTTTGTGGTGGCGCCTGCGGGAGAAGCTTCTGCCGAATCAGAACATCGTGCGGCAGAACAGCGCTCTGCGTGGCTGGAGTTGGACCCCGGGGACGAGCAGCTGGGTCGAGCCCACTTCCTATGTCCTGATTGCCCTGCGCAAGATTCCTGCGGAGTTGCACCCCCGCGGCGTGGCCAAGCGGCGTCGGCTGGGGGAAGCTATGCTCTACGACCGGATGTGTCCGGGAGGCGGCTGGAACTGCGGCAACCCGCGGGTGTATGGCGTCGCCGGAGAACCGGCGGTGGGGGCGACGGCCTGGGCCCTGCTGGCGTTGCAGGATTACTCCGAGCAAGCCGAGAATCAGCGCAGCCTCGACTGGCTGGAACGCAGCTACGCGGCCATTCATGGGCCGGGCTCGCTGGTTCTGGCCAGCCTTTGCCTGGAAACCTATGCCCGTTCTGTCCCGCCGCTGAGCGTTGCTCTGGAGCGTCTCTACGATGCCAATCAGTTCCTGCAAAACGTCGCCGTGGTGGCCTGGGCTGCCATCGCGCTGAGCCCGGCGCGGGCCGCGTTGCAGTGGACGCTGGCGGCCCGAGGTTGAGGCATGAGTAGCGCCAGCCATCCTCTGCAGCCTTCTTTCTCGCGCCCGTCGGCGCGGGTGGCTATTCGTCGCGCTGAAAGCTACGACGCCGACCTGTCGGCTCTGCTCTACGAAACCCTGCGCGAGTTTGACCTGCCGGTTCGGGGCAAGACGGTTTTCTTGAAGCCAAACTTTGTCGGACTGGATCCTCTGGGTCTCATCAATACCCACCCCGCAGTGGTGGCGGCGGCGCGAGAAAGCTTTTTGCGCCTGGGCGCGCAGCGAGTGCTGGTGGGGGACGGGCCGGCCCTGGAGCGGGACACGGAAGCGGTGGTCGAGTCCATGGGGTTGCGCGAGTACCTGGGAGACCTCGCTCAGACCTTCGTCGACTTGAACGTGGACGATGTGCACCGGGTTCGGCTGCGGACCCGCGCTTCTTCTCTGAAGGCGCTCGACTTGCCGCAGGCGGTCCTCACTGCTGACTTCATTGTCTCGATGCCCAAACTGAAGACGCATCACTGGGCGGGCGTGACCCTGTCGCTGAAAAACATGTTCGGGATTGTCCCGGGGAGTTGTTACGGCTGGCCGAAGAACATTCTCCACTGGGCCGGCATCAACCGCGCCCTGCTCGATATCAACAGCACGGTGCGGCCTGACTTCGCGATTGTGGACGGCGTGGTGGGGATGGAAGGGAACGGCCCCATCCAGGGCACGCCCAAGCCTTGTGGGGTGCTGGTGGTGGGCGACGACCCGGTGGCCGTCGACGCCACTTGCGCGCGGATCATGGACTTGGTGCCGGAACGGATAGGCTACCTCAAGCAGGCAGCTATCCTCCTCGGGCACCTCAGGGAGGAAAAAATTCAGCAACTGGGCGAAAGCGTCGACACCGTGAGAACCCCCTTTGCGGTGCTGGAGGCTTTTCGCAAGCTGAAAAGGGGAAAGAATGGCTTGGCTCTGGACTAAGAATTGCATTTGGTGTCTAATAGGGCATAGACGGAGGGGGGCGAAAAGCAGGTTAAGGGCAGTATGTGTCTGCAATTGAGGACACGGATGAGGCTCAGGCGCCTGTTCTTGGGCACGGGTGTGGCCGAGGAGCGCGGCGCCGAACTGATGGAGTTTGCCGTACTGGCTCCCCTGCTGGTGATGCTGCTGATGGGCATGATCTGGTTTGGGCGGGCCTACAACACGACCCAGACTCTGACCCGAGCCGCCCGGGAAGGGGCGCGCTTTGCGGTGTTGCCCTGTTGCGCTTCCTGCTGCGACCCGAGTAGCCCCTATCCCCCAGATTCCCAGGTGCGGGCCATAATCGACGCTGCCCTGGTGGCCTCCGCGTTGGACCCCAGCCAGGTACAGGGCTATTCGATGCAGCGCGCGCAGCCGTTGAATCCCGGCAGCACCATGGTCGACAACGGCGTGGTCATCAGTTTCACTTATCCCTTCCGGTTTATCCTGCCCTTCACGCCCATTCACCTGACGACCATCACGATCCCCGTTCGGGTGCAGATGCGGGAGGAAAACCAGTGAGGAGAACTGACAAGCGAGCCCGATTCGGGCGAGCCCGGACGCCGGCGGGGCAGGGGCGACGCCCCCTCGCTTTGTTGGGCCGAACCGAGGCCTCGCAGTTGATGGAATTCGCCCTTGGGGTGCCGTTCCTGGTGGTTCTGCTGATCGGGATTCTCGACTTCGGCGGCGCCTATCACACCAAGCAGAAGCTGACCAACGCCGCCCGCGAAGGAGCCCGCATCGCCATCCAGCAAAACCAGATCGACTTGAGTTCCACAAGTTGTCCGACCACCGGGGCGTCCAGCCCCTGCACAGTGGAGGCGGTGCGCAACGCCGTGGTCAGCTACCTCAACGCCGCCAACCTGGATACCAGCTTCATTCCCAGCGACCCCGACTCGGCGCCGGCGGGAACGGCCCTGTTTGTCTATCGGTCCACCGTCACGGGCAATCCCGTCCTGACCATTGATCGCGGGGTGGTCGTCATTGGCCCCAGCGGGGTGACGGTCAGCACCCGGGTGGCCTTGGACTATCCTCACACGTGGATTTTTGATCAGGTGGCTCGCTTGCTGGTGCCGTCGGCCAGCTTTGCCGCCAACTTGACGCTTTCGACGCAAGTCATCATGAAGAATCTAGCGTAATCAGGGGGAAACCATGACGGTCGGCATTTGCACAGGAGAAAGGCAACACCGCGAGCCCCGCCGGTGGCGGGGGGAGCCCGAAGCGGGCGAGCGCGGGGCTACGCTCTTCTTGATGATCGTGTCGCTCGTCGTCCTGCTGGGGGTCTCCGCCTTCGCCATCGACCTGGGCTTGCACTACGTCGTACGCTCGGAAGCGCAGCGGGCGGCCGACGCCGGGGCGCTGGCTGGGGCCAAGACGTTCGTTGACTCCGGTTACCTCTCCGGTGCCATCACCCAATCCGAGGCCGAAGACTTGGCCCGCCAGACGGCCATCACTGTGGCCTCCCAAAACCTGGTCGGCGGCCAG